>PULL01000308.1 GCA_003550945.1 Thioalkalivibrio sp.
GTCGGCTTGGGCAGGCCGGCGTATTTGCACGCCTGCTTCGCGGGACCGTAGGGGAACAGTTCGTACAGGTACTTGCTGTTGCCCTTGTCCGGCCCGAGCTTCTTGCCGATGGCCTTGGTCAGCACGCGCACGGCGGGAGCAATCTGATACTCCTCGTAGTACTCGCGCAGGAAGTTGATGACTTCCCAGTGGTTCTCGTCCAGGTCGGCACCGTCGGCCTTGGCCATTGCGGTCGCCAGTTCGGGGTTCCAGTCGTTCAGGTTGGCGAGGTAGCCTTCCTCGTCGGTTTCGTACGTCTTGCCGCCAGCTTCGATAGGCATGGGATACTCCTGTTGCGTTCGTTTTGGGTTGGTTATGGGTTGGGCCAGCGGCTCAGAGCCAGGACTGGACCCTCTCGTGCTGTTCGGTGAGGTCGACGAAGCCGCCGTAATCCACGACCGAGATGCCTTCGATCACCTGCTCGGGCTTCATGCCGCGGGCGAGCAGGTCAGGTCCGAGGACATACAGAGTGTGCTCGGCGATGGCCCCGCGGACCATATCCTCGTGAGAGGTACCACGCACGGCAGCATAGACGCCGTCCTCGATCAGCAGGATCGCCGATCCGGGAAGGGCGTGGCCGATGCAGGCCGCGAGGGTGTTGCGCTCGAACGGTGACTTGTTGACGGTGTGCAGCATGCTCATTGCGGGTTCCTCAGAAGCTCAGGATCACGTCCTGTTCGTCCATCAGTGCGGCCAGGGCCTCGCGACCCATGACTTCCACGGGAACGAGCAGATCGTCCTCGGAAAGCCCGCGCTCGGCCAGCGATTCGGCCTCCACGTAGAGCTTCTCGACGTCGTAACCCTCGAGCGCACGGTACGTGGGCGAGAAGTTCTTCATGCCGATGCCGGCGGTGTCCTGACCCTTCTTGAGCTGGTACACGCCGTCATCCAGAAACGCCATGCTCACGTCCTGTTCGAAGGCGGCCGCGATCAGCACGACTTCCAGGGACTCCAGTGCATAGATGGTTCCGTACGGTGCCTTGCGGTTCACGTACATGAACTTCTTGATCGTGCCTGGACCTTCTTCTTCCCAAGGTTCTGACATTTGGTTCTACCCTAAGTGGTGATGTCGTTGTGGCCCGGGTGACCGGTTCGACGATGCACGTCGTGCGGCGGCTTGGCCGGGCCTGTCTGTTGCCTGATCAGTCGCCGAACACGACCAGCCGGTCGCACTGGATTCCGGCCTCGATCAGCTGGCCGAGGCCGGAGATGCGGAAGCCGGGGGCGATGTTGTCGCCGTCCTTGCCCTGGCGCTTGGCCTCACCCTCGTCGAGCAGGCCGCGGCGCTGGGCGGCGGCGATGCAGATCACCATGTCGACGCCGTGCTGCTCGGCCATTTCGGTCCAGCGCACGGTGATGTTGCGGTCGTCCTGGGGAGGTACGCCGAAGCGGGTGCCGTTGTTCACGCCGTCGTGATAGAAGAACACGCGGAAGATCTCGTGACCCTTTTCCAGAGCGGCTTTAGCGAACTGATAGGCGGTGTCCGAGGCCTGGTGCTGATACGGGCCCTCGTTGACCAGAATTCCGTATTTCATTCGGTGTGTTCCTGTTGAGCCTGTTTGCGAACCGGCGGCCTTCAGGCCGCCGGTTCATCCTCTGCCGGGCCGTCTGGCCCCCGTCAGAACCGGATGTGCGTGGACGCGTTCAGGCTGTTGCGCGCGCCGCGCCAGTTCTCGATGTGGTACCGGGTGAAGGGCAGGCCGGTCTTCTCGAAGAACGCGGGCCAGCCGATGCGCTCGATCCAGTCGTTGATGCGCTCCCAATCCTGACCGTCTTCCTGGTAGACCTTCAGGATCCGCTTCACGATGGCGGTGGCCTCGGGCCAGCGGGGCGGGTTGTTCGGGATGCCGGAAGCGACCAGCTTCTGGAAGGTCGGCTTGCCGCGGGCGTTGGAGTGGTTGCCGCCCACCCAGATCGCGAACTTGGTGTGCTCGGCATCGTTGATCTGCATCGGGGGGCAGGGCGGGTAGCAGGCGCCGCAGCAGATGCACTTCTTCTCGTCGACTTCAAGCGAGGGCTTGCCGTTCACCAGCGCCGGCCGGATCGCGGCCACCGGGCAGCGTGCGACCACGGAGGGGCGCTCGCAGACGTTCGCGACGAGGTCGTGGTTGATCTTCGGCGGCTTGGTGTGCTGCACGTTGATCGCGATGTCGCCCTGGCCGCCGCAGTTGATCTGGCAGCAGGAAGTGGTGATGTGCACGCGGTTGGGCATGTTGTGGTTGCGGAACTCGTCGATGAGTTCGTCCATCATCGCCTTCACCACGCCGGAGGCGTCGGTGCCGGGGATGTCGCAGTGCAGCCAGCCCTGGGTGTGGGAGATCATCGACACCGAATTGCGAGTGCCGCCGACGACGAAGCCGGCCTCTTCGAGGGCGTTGATCAGCGGTTCGACCTTCTCTTCGGCATCGATCATGTACTCGATGTTCGAGCGGATCGTGAAGCGCACGTAGCCGTCTGCGTACTCATCACCGATGTCGCAGAGCTTGCGGATGGTGAACACGTCGAGGATGCGCTGGGTTCCGGCCTTTACGGTCCAGATCTTGTCGCCGAACTCGGATACGTGCAGCAGCACGCCCGGGCGCGGATGCTCGTGGTACTTCCACATGCCGAAGTTGCGGCGCATCACCGGATGCATGTACTGGAAACCGTCCGGGCAACCGGATTCGATCGGCGGACGCATGGCTGGTTGTGACATCGATTGCTCCTGCTATCTCTTGAATTCGTGGGGTTCGGTCAGGGGGCGGAGCCGCGGGATCAACCCGCGGCGGCCTGCCGCTGTTCCATCTTCTTGCGCAGGTAGTTCTCCGCGGCCTCGTCGAAGTCGTCCATGCGGATGTAGGAGCTCTGGCGCGGGTGGTTGACCATGTTCGGGTCGGCGTCGAGGCCCATGCCCTTCAGGAAGTTCACCAGGCCGATGCGCTCGATCATTTCGCCGCAGCGCTCGTGCTCCAGCCCGTTCTCGGCCCAGAAGTCGATGATGTTCTCGGCGAGCTCCACCAGCTCCTGGTAGTCGTCTTCGGTTTCGAGTTTCTTGAACGGCACGATCACGGTGCCCATCAGGTCGCCGATCTTCAGCGTGCGCTTGCCGCCGACCAGGATGGTCACACCCTTGTCGTCACCGGGGGACAGGGCCTTGGTCATCACGTTGATGCAGTGCATGCAGCGCACGCAGTTGCTGTTGTCGATGGTCAGCGTGTTGTCCTCGTTCAGCGTCATGCACTTGGACGGGCAACGGTTGATCACGTCCAGATGAACCTTGTCGCGGCCGTATTCGGCGACGAAGTTCTTCACCTCTTCCTGGTCGATCTTGATGTCGTCGCGCCAGGTGCCGATCACCGCGAAGTCGGAGCGCTCGATCGCGTTCACGCAGTCGTTCGCGCAGCCCGAGACCTTGAACTTGAACTTGTACGGCAGGGACGGGCGGTGCACGTCGTCGGTGAACCGGTTCAGCAGGGTACGGTGCACGCGCTGCTCGTTCACGCAGGACTGTTCGCAGCGGGCCGCGCCGACGCAGGACATGCCGGTGCGCACGCAGGGGCCGGCGCCGCCGAGGTCCCAGCCGTATTCATTGATCTCGTCGAAGAAGGCCTGGGTGTTCGTGGTGTTCACGCCGATGAACATCGCGTTGCCGGTCTGGCCGTGGAAGGTGATCAGGCCCGAACCGTGCTTTTCCCAGCTGTTGGCCAGCTGGCGCAGCATGTCGGTGGTGTAGAAGTTGCCGGCCGGCGGCTGCACGCGCACGGTGTGGAACTCGCGCGACTCGGGGAAGGCCTTGGCGACTTCGGAAAAGCGCGGAATGATGCCGGAACCGTAACCGAACACCGATACCGTACCGCCCTTCCAGTATCCCTTGCGGGTCTCGTAGGAATGCTCGAGCTGACCCAACAGGTCGTTGGTCATGTTCTGGATGCGCTCGTCCGGATGCTCGTCACGGAGGCGCTTGATGCCCGAGATGAAGCTCGGCCAGGGGCCGTTTTCCAACTCGTCGAGCATGGGGGTCGGATGATGTTGGTTCGCCATGGCGGTCTCCTTGGTCGGGTTCTTCGATGCAGGCCGGTTCGCTGCGTCCGGGTTCGGTGCCTGGGTTCGTTCCGGAATCGCGGCTGGCAACCCTGGCAGGCGGTGCGTCAGCGGCAATTCCACGGCCGAGGGACTCCCAGCGAATCACCTCGTCGCACGGTGGCTAACTCTAGGTTCCGGGAACCGGCGAAAACATCCTACTCATGGGGGGGAGGTCGGGCGGGCGTCTATCTCCCATGGGATATGGGGAAACCGCGGCATCGGCCTGCCTGCCGAGGCCCGAGGGGCCGCATCGGCCGGGAGTTCCGATTGCGACGGGGCTTGCCGGGCCGATGCCGGCCGCGCGTCGCGGACCCGGGGCTATCCCGGATGGATAGTTGTCGCCGCGCAACAGCCGAATAAACTTCTGCCCTTCCGCAAGAAGCCGCGCCCGGTCGCGGGAGCCGGGACCGTATGCGGGTCCGGTCAACGCCGGGTGGGCGATACGAGGATTCAGACGGCCGTGATCACGAACACCATCCCTGCGAGCCCAATGGGCCGGTCGGCAATGCCGCCCGGCGGCAGTCCCTTCGATCTGGGGGACCCTGCGGCCTACCGGCGCTGGCGCGAGGAGAAGCTGGAGCGTTTTCCGGGGTCGGTCGACGATCTGCTGGTCGAAGTGGACGACCCCTCCCGTCTGGCCGACGCGGAGCGCGCGGCGCTGTTGGACCGCATCCGCAGGGCGAACCTGGTCGTTTACCGTTGCCGTCGCCAGGTGGTCAACCGCGACATGCTGCGGAGTTTCGGACGTGCGCTCGGCCTCTCGCGGCTGGACGACCACCTGTGCGCGGAGGAGGACGGGATCAGCCAGCTGACCGTCAGCGACGGTGCGGGACAAACGGGCGAATACATTCCGTACACCGACCGTCCGCTGAGCTGGCACTGCGACGGCTATTACAATGAGTCGGAGCGGATGATCCGCGCGATGCTGCTGCACTGCGCGCGGCCTGCCGCGGAGGGTGGCGAGAACGCGCTGATGGACCACGAGATGCTGTACATCGCGCTGCGCGATGCGGGCAGCGAATACATCGAGGCCCTGATGCATCCGGAAGCCCTGGCGATTCCGGCCAACGTTCAGCACGGCGAGGTGATCCGCCCCGAGCGGGTGGGTCCGGTTTTCAGCGTGGATCCGGGTACCGGGGCGCTGCACATGCGCTTTACCGCGCGTGGCCGCAATATCCGCTGGCGGGACGACCCCGTCACGCGGGAAGCCGTGGACAGGATCGGCCGGCTGCTGGACGCGGCGGACGCACCGGTGTTCCGGCTGCGCCTGCAACCCGGCGATGGCATCCTCTGCAATAACGTACTCCATAACCGCACGGGCTTCCGCGACCACCCCGAACCGGAGCGCAAGCGCCTGGTCTTCCGGGCGCGCTACCTGGACCGTGTGGCCGAAACCTGAGGTGTCGGAATGATTTGGTTGAGCGAGATGCTTTTGCAGAACCAGGACCTCGAGTCCTTCCAGCAGTTGATCGAACTGGTGCGCGAGCGTGCCCGCGAGGGCGAGCGCTTCCTCAGCTCCGATGTGCGCCCGCCGTTCCCGGACACCCCCATGGACTGGGAGGAACGGATCGAGGCCGCTTTCACCTCGCCGAACGACTGAGCGGCGGCCGCAATGTTCTGGGACGAAACGACCCCTTTGGATGAGCTGTCCGGGTTGCGCGACGTGGTCGACGTCGCGTTCCGGATCGATTGCCCCTGTCTGCCGCTGGATCACGCGCACGCCTTGTCTACCGCGCTGCTCGCGCAGCTGCCATGGCTCGATACGGAGCCTTTCGCCGGGGTGCACCTGATCCACGGGGCAGAGTCGGGCAACGGCTGGATGCGTCCGCAGGACCCGGAGAAGGACCTGCTGCACCTGTCGCGACGCGCCCGGCTGCGTCTGCGGGTGCCGCAGGAGCGCAGCGACGAGGCCGCCGCGCTGGTCGGTGCGCAGCTGGACGTCGAGGGGTTCTCCGTCGCCATCGGCCCGATGAACGTGCTGCCGCTCGATCCGCTGCCGGTGGTTTTCGCCCGCTACGTGGTTTCCGATCCGGATCAGGGCGAGGCGGACTTCCTTGCGCAGATGGCCGAGGAGCTGCAGGAACTCGGCGTGTCGGCCACGAAGCTTCTCAGCGGCCGCAGCCATGTGCTGCGGATCCCCGGCGGACTGTTGCACACGCGCAGCCTGATGGTCGCGGAACTGTCGCCCGAATCCTCGCTGCGGCTGCAGCGCAGCGGGATCGGCCCTGATCGCGCAAGGGGCTGTGGGCTGTTCATCGGGCACAAGGACATCGCGCCGGTGCCGGGCACGGCTTGACCGGATCTGACGGGATCGCTCGACGGGGATCCGAAAGCAGCAACGCGGGCGAACACCTTGCAATGGCTCATTCGACCAAGGGAGGAAAGCACATGAGTCTGGAAGTTGACGGTAGCACCATCGAGACCAATCCCAACGGGTATCTCGTGGAATTGTCGGACTGGAGCGAAAAGGTGGCCGAGGCCATCGCCGCGAAGGAGGGGATCGAGCTGACCCAGCGCCACTGGGATCTGATCAACTACCTTCGCGACGAATATTTCAACAACAACGAAAACCAGCCCAACACGCGCAACATCGTGAAGGCGATGCAGCAGCTGTGGGACGACCGGAGCGTGGACGCGAAAACCGTCTACGACCTCTTCCCGCTCGACCCCAGCAAGCAGGGCGGCCGCGTCGCGGGTTTGCCGGAAAGCCGGCGCAAGGGTGGCTACTGACGGCCGGCCTATCCCCTAAGGGAGGTTAAGCACCCCGGCGGCCGGTGTTACAGTCGCGCAGGCCGCTGGGGTCGTGGCCCTGCCGCCCCATACATTCGGAGAGATGGAACCATGAGCAAGAAGCAGGAACTGATCAACGAAATGCTCGAGATGCAGAAGCATTTCATCGCGTACGAGCAGGAAAACGGTGTCGATCCGGTGGATTACTACCTCGCACCCGAGGGTCATCCCCTGCACGCGTATCACAAGCGCTACCGTGATATCGCGATGCAGCTGGTGGACATCGCCCACGAAGAGAAGGGTTCCCGCCGCTAGAACCTGTGCCCGAGGGGCGCGGGTCCTGGTCCGCGCCCCCGGGTAGACACGCGTGGGCGGCGACCGCCGCGCTGCGCGCATCCCGCACCAGAGAGCACCCGGGTATTCCTATGCCAGAGCGTCCCGGTTTCGATCCGGAAGTCGTCGCTCCGCTTCTCGAGCGCCTGAACCGCCATCCGGTCTACGGACTGCGTGATCTCGGCGCGCTGCGCCGGTTCATGGAGCACCACATCTATTCGGTCTGGGATTTCATGTCCCTGATCAAGTACCTGCAACAGCACATCGCCCCGGTCCGGTATCCCTGGAGCCCGGTCGGCGACGCAGCCGTGCGCCGGTTCATCAACGAACTCGTGCTGGAGGAGGAGTCCGACGCGATTCCCGGGCCGGATGGCGAGGAGACACACCTGAGCCACTTCGAGCTGTACTGCGGCGCGATGGCCGAGCTCGGTGCGGATCCCGACAAGCCACGGCGCTTCGTCGCAATCGCGGCCGAACAGGGTATCGAGGCGGCGCTCGCGGCGGGTATCGCCCCGGAGCCCTCGGCGCGCTTCGTCCGCAAGACCTTCGATTTCATCGCCACCGGTAAGCCGCACGTGGTTGCGGCGGCGCTGGCGCTCGGCCGGGAGCACGTGATTCCGGGCATGTTCCGGAGCTTCCTGCGCGACATGGGGATCGGTGCCGATGTCGCACCCCAGTTCCACTTCTACCTGAACCGCCACATCCACCTGGACGAGGACTTCCACGGTCCGCTATCGCTGCGCATGCTGGATATGCTCTGCGCCGGCGACCCGATCCGGTTGTCCGAGGCGCGCGACGCGGCCCGTGCCGCGATCGAGGCGCGTATCCGTTTCTGGGATGGTGTGCACTCCGATCTGGCGGAGGCGGCATGAGCCTGCGCATGCGCAGTCGTTGGAAACAGGACGGGCGGGAGCGCAGCCTGGAGGATCTCGCCTCGGTCGCGGCGTCCAATGCCTGGCGTGCGGGTTGCAACGGTGTGCTGAACCTGGAGAACGAGGGCTTCGAGACCAGTTCCCGAGCCCAGCGCCTCGACATCATCGAGGAGTTCGCCGCCTTCCTGCTTCTGGTCGCGGACCGCCTGGTCTACGAGCGCTTCTCGGCCGAGGAGCGCGAACGCTTCGTAACCGCGATGGCCTTGCGCCTTGCGGGGCTGGTAGACGAGAACCGTACGGACGCCCAGGGTGCGGGACCACACCGGGAGCGCTTCATCGACAAGCTGAACGAGCGCACCGGCGTGTATTCCGAATGCAGCTTCAGCGTCGAAGAGGGTCCCGGGTTTTCGATGCTGTGCTGTCTCGGGGATCGCGTCACCGACGCGCTGGGGCCGACCAACCGGAAGTGGGCGCAGGATCAGGTGGTTGCCATCGATGGCCCCGAGGCGGCGCAGGCGTTCACGCGCGCACTGGAGACCCTGCTGGGCGGCGGGACCGGGCCGCGCACGCGTTCCGGCCCGAGACGTCCGCTCGCCGAAGACTGATAATGCCCGGATCCCTCGGGGATTGCGCCCGGAGCCAGGCATGTTGCAGACACTCTCTCGAATCCGCGTCGTCCTCGTGGGGACCACACACCCGGGAAACATCGGGTCCGCAGCCCGTGCGATGAAGACCATGGGGCTGGCCGAACTCGTGCTGGTTGCGCCCGAATGTGCCTTTCCATCGGCCGATTCCACCACGCTGGCGGCAGGGGCCGACGACGTGCTGGTTGCGGCCCGCGTGCTGCCGCGGCTGGAGGATGCGCTGGCCGACTGCGTCTGGGCGGTGGGAACGAGCGCGCGCCGACGCGGCCACTCGGTCCCAGCCCTCGATCCGAATCCCGCAGCGCAGGACCTGATCGCCCGGGCCGCCCAGGGACCTGTCGCGCTCGTGTTCGGGCGCGAGAGCAGCGGACTGACCAACGAGGAGCTGGACTGCTGCAACGCGCTGGTGCAGATCCCGACGAATCCGGAATTCAGCTCGCTGAACCTCGCGGCCGCGGTGCAGGTGCTCACCTACAGTTGTCGCATCGCCGCGCTGGCAGAGAGTCCGCCATCGCCGCCCGAATACGACCCCGACCCCCCGGCCACGCAGGCCGAGCTGGAGGGCCTGTTCGAACATCTCCAGCGGGCGCTGATCCGGATCGAGTTTCTCGATCCCGAGAAACCCCGGCACTTGATGCGCCGCCTGCGGCATCTCTACCTGCGCGCCGGGTTGAGTGCCAGCGAGGTCAGGATCCTGCGGGGCATCCTGACCCACACCGAGCGTGGTGGCGGACGTCCGCTCGGTCGGCCGTGATATCGTAATCGCCTGCACAGGCTGGCCTCACACTGATGTTCGACAGGCTCCGAGAAGACATCCGCTGCGTGTTCGAGCGCGATCCCGCCGCGCGGAACACCTTCGAGGTCGTGACCACCTATCCGGGCCTCAAGGCCATCTGGGTCCATCGTGCCGCCCACGGCCTCTGGCGCATCCACCTGCGCTGGCTCGCCAAGGTGCTGTCCAATGTTGCGCGGCTGCTCACGGGCATCGAAATCCATCCCGGCGCCCGAATTGGCCGGCGGTTGTTCATCGATCACGGCATGGGAGTGGTGATCGGCGAGACGGCCGAGATTGGCGATGATTGCACGCTCTATCACCAGGTAACGCTCGGGGGCACCAGCTGGAACAAGGGCAAGCGCCATCCGACGCTGGAGGATGGCGTGGTCGTCGGTGCCGGCGCAAAGATCCTGGGCCCGGTGCGCATCGGCGCCCGCGCGAGGATCGGTTCGAATGCGGTGGTGCTTCGCGACGTGCCGCCCGAAGCCACGGCGGTCGGCATTCCGGCCCGGATCCTGATGCCGCCGCCGGAGCCGGATCACCGCTTCAAGGCGATGGCGGACCGCATGGGTTTCGACGCCTACGGCCTGACTCGCGACATGCCGGACCCGGTCGCAAACGCGATTCACCGCATCGTCGGTCACCTGCATGAACTCGACGAGCGCATGGAACGCGCCTGCAGCGCGCTGAAGGATGCCGGGATCGACATCGGCGTGTCCGGCGAGATGCACCCGATCTCGGAATGCGATCTCGAGGGGCTGGAACCCGAAGACTGCGAGATTCCTCCGCGCAAGACGTCCGGAAATAGTTGATCGCGAGGGTGGGTCCGGGATAATTCGCGTCGCTCGACTACTACCGGGGCCGCCATGAAACTGACGACCAGGGGCCGCTATGCGGTCACTGCCATTCTCGATGTTGCGCTGCACTCAGGGAACGGACCGGTGCCTCTGGCCGACGTGGCCGAGAGGCAGAGTCTCTCACTCTCCTACCTTGAACAGCTGTTCGCCCGCCTGCGCCAGCACGACCTGGTGCGCAGCAACCGAGGGCCTGGCGGCGGTTACCGGCTCAGCCGGCCAGCCGACGAGATTTCGGTGGCCGAGGTGATACTGGCTGTCGACGAGCAGGTGGACGTGACGCGCTGTGGCGGTCTCGTGAACTGCAACCAGGACTCCCGCTGCCTGACCCACGATCTGTGGGTCGAGCTCAGCCGGAAGGTGCACGAGTTCTTCAGCAGCCGCAGTCTTGCCGATGTGCTCGAACGGGTCCGCAGGGCCCGCGGCGGCATCGAGCGTTTCGGTGCAGACGGCGACGGGCGGTCACGAGCGGGGCAGCGCAGCATCCCGATCGTGCCGGTGGTCGAGCCGCCGACCGCCACACGCGAGGCCTGATCGGGTCTGCGAACCCCCTGGCGCGGGCATCCGCCACGCGCCGCCTTGGCCGTTCGTTGCCGCAGCGGTGGGCTGCCGCTAGACTACGCCGCGGTTTCAATATCACCCGCCCCCGCCGGCGGGTCCATCCCATCTTTCCCAGGAGAATGTACGTGGCCGAGGAACGCACCCTGTCCATCATCAAGCCCGATGCCGTTGCAAAGAACGTGATCGGAAAGATCTACAGCCGCTTCGAAACGGGAGGGCTGCGCATCGTGGCGGCGCGCATGCTGCATCTGTCGCGCGAGCAGGCGGAAGGTTTCTACGCGGTGCACCGCGAGCGGCCCTTCTTCAAGGATCTCGTCGAGTTCATGATGTCCGGGCCGGTGATGGTTCAGGTGCTGGAAGGCGACAATGCGATCGCGCGGCACCGCGAGATCATGGGTGCGACCAACCCGAAGGAGGCCGCACCGGGCACGATCCGCGCCGATTTCGCGACCAGCATCGACGAGAACGCGGTGCACGGATCGGACGGACCCGAAACCGCGAAAACGGAGATCGCCTTCTTCTTCGGCGACGACGGGATTTGCCCGCGCACCCGCTAGAGGTTAAAAGGGAATTCCGGGTTGTGCCTGGAATTCCCGTCGGGTCCAGGCAGTCCGGATGACCGGGGGCGCTCAGAACCCTGCGCTGCCCGGGCCGGTGAATGCGCTTGCGCTTGCGGTGCATTAAACTAAGTGACTTCAGGGCCCACGATAGAAGCCATGTCAACACCGCCTGCCAATCCGTTGAATCTGCTGGGCATGCCTCGCCCGCGGTTGGCGGAGCAATTTGAGCAGTGGGGCGAGCGCGGTTTTCGCGCCACCCAGGTGGTCAAATGGATTCACCAGCGCGGCGTGACCGACTTCAGCGCGATGACCGACCTGTCCAAGGCGCTGCGACAGCGCCTTGCCGAACTGGCCACGGTCCAGTTGCCCGAGATCGCGCTGGAGCGGGCTTCCGGCGATGGCACGGTGAAATGGGTGCTGCGTCTGGCAGACGGCAACGCCATAGAGACCGTGTTCATCCCCGAGGACGATCGGGGCACCCTGTGCGTGTCCTCTCAGGTCGGCTGTGCGCTCGACTGCACGTTCTGCTCCACCGCCCAGCAGGGTTTCAACCGCAACCTCACGGCGCACGAGATCATCGGCCAGATCTGGCTGGCCAACAGCCGGCTGCCGGTGCCCGACGGCCGTTCGCGGGCGGTGACCAACGTGGTCTTCATGGGCATGGGGGAGCCGCTGGCGAACTTCGAGGCGCTGGTGGACGCGATCGACCTGATGCTGGACGACAACGCCTATGGGCTCAGCAAGCGACGGGTGACGGTCAGCACGTCGGGGCTGGTCCCGGCGCTGGATCGTCTGGGCGAGGTGACCGACGTGGCGCTGGCCGTGAGCCTGCACGCGCCGAACGACGCCCTGCGGGATCGGCTGGTCCCGATCAACCGCAAATACCCGATCCGCGAACTCCTCGCCGCCTGCCGCCGGTACACCCGAGACGGAGGACAGCACCAGCGCGTGACCTTCGAGTACGTGTTGCTGGCGGGGATCAACGACCAGCCGGAGCACGCGCGCCAGTTGATCGCGCTGCTTCGGGAAATCCCGTGCAAGATCAACCTGATCCCGTTCAACCCATTTCCCGGTTCGCCGTTTGTGCGCCCGTCGATGAACGCGGTGCGGGCATTTGAGCGCCTGTTGACCGATGCGGGATTCGTGACCATCGTCCGGCGCACGCGCGGCGACGACATCGACGCGGCCTGCGGACAGCTGGTGGGGCAGGTCAGCGACCGCAGCAATCGCCCGGCGCGCATGATTCGGCTGCATGCCGAACTTCCCGTGCGGCTCGGGGCCACCGCATGAGCGGCGGCAGCATCCGGGCCTCGGGTCTGTCGGGCCGATGGGCCCCTTGGTGGCCCGCGCGGCCGGTCACCGACCGGATTCTCAAGGCGGAAGCCCCGGTCGCTGTGTCGGGACACGGGAAGCGACATCTCCGCGGGACGTTCCGTGCGGCTGTTCTGGTTTTGGTCTGGCTGTCCCTCGCAGCCCTGGTTGCCGGTTGTGCCGGGCTGCAGCCGCAGGCCAGTCCGGACCAGCGGCGTGCGGCGGAGGTGAACGCCGAGCTGGGGATCAGCTATCTGCGACAGAATGACCTGCGGCAGGCGCAGCGTGCGCTGGAACGTGCGATTCAGTTCGACCCGAGGCTTGCGATGGCCCACCTGGGCATGGCGTCGTTGCGCGAGCGCCAGGGCTCCATCGATGATGCGGTGGAGCACTATCGAAAGGCGCTGGCGCTCGAGCCCGACAACCCGTACGTGCAGACCAACCTGGGGGATCTTCTCTGCCGCCAGGGTCAGATGGCCGAAGGACAGGCCTTGCTCGACAGAGCGATCCGGAACCCGTCGTACACCGCACGCCACGTCGCGCTGCTGAGCGCCGGGCTCTGTGACCAGAACCTGGGCAACACCGAGCGGGCCGAGCGCAGGATGCGCGAAGCGCTGCAGGTGGAGCCCCGTTATCCGGACGCGCTTTACCAGTTGGCGCGCCTCACTTATGAGGATGGGCGGCCATTTCAGACGCGGGCTTTCCTGTCCCGCCTCGACGCGCTGGGCGTGGTCGTGCCGGAGTCGCTCCTGCTTTGCTACAAGGCGGAGATGCAGCTCGGAAACCGCCAGGACGCAAGTCGCTGCGCCGAGCGGCTGATGCGCGATTTCCCCGACAGCGCGGAGGCCGCCGAACTCCAGCGCCTGGAGCAGGCCCGTGGTTGAACGCAAGGACAAGGATCCCGTGTTCGGGCGACTGGACGACCTCGACGACGTGTCGAGCCTGCCACTCGGCCTGCGCAACGGCGGGCCCGCGCACCGGGGTGGGGCGGCCGATGCCAAGCCACGCGCCGCTGCAGAAAGCCGCGGGGGTGCGCGCCGTGACGACACGGCCGAACCCGGTCCGGCGATATCGGTCGTCAGCAGCCTGACCAACCGCACCCAGTCGGCGCCGCATGAAATGGATGAAACGGCCCCGGGACATCCGGGTGTCGCGATGCGCTTTGCCCGCGAGAGGCTGGGGCTGGACGCAGCCGATCTCGCCGCGCGTACACGGCTCTCCCGCAGGATCATCGAAGACCTCGAGTCGAACCGCTTCGACGCGATGCCCCCGGCCTACGTGCGCGGCTACATGCGGGCGGTGGCGCGCGAACTGGACGGCGATGCGGACGTCTGGATCCGTTCCTACGAGGGGATGGGTTTCTCGGAACCCGTTCTCAAGGCCACGGTGCACCGGAACGCCTCCGCGCGCTGGGGGCTGAGTCGCGGGGTCTGGGGCCTGATGGTCGGGGCGATCCTGGTTTCGGCGCTGGGGTTGGGCGTGTACGCCTGGACCGAAGGCGATGGCGCCAGCCCCGTGGCCAGCTTCACGGGCTGGTTCAGCGATACCGCGCAGCGCTTCGTGAGAGCGGCGCCCGAGGCCGCGTCCGAGCCCGAGCCGGACCCGCCACCCCCGCCGGCGCGCGAAACCGCGCAGGAGCTGCAGTGGGTGCCTGGGCCGGAGCCTGTCGGGCCCTTGGCCGAACCACTGGACCTCGACGGCGGGCTGGCGCCGCCGGTCCCTCCAGCGCAGGAGCCCGAACAGGCATTGCCGCATGCCGAACCGGCCGCGCCAGCCGCCGAACCTCAACACGAACCGGGGCCGGCGCAGAGGGAATCGACGGTCGCTGAACCCGCCGTGACAGTGCCACCAGAGCCGGAGGTCACCGTGGCGCCACAGCCCGAAGTGGCCGCGGAACCCGCGACCAGACCGGAACGGGCTGACGACCCGCAGGCCGAGACGCCGGCAGCACCGAATGCAGCGCCGATCACCGCAGCGCCGGCCCCGCGCGCGGAGGAACCAGCAGTGCCCGCCGAACGGAGCGCCCTGAGCCTGTCCTTCGACGGAACGTCGTGGATCGAAGTCCGTTCGGCATCGGACCGGGTGGCGCTGCGTGGCATTTTCCACGCAGGCGACGAGCGCAATGTGGTAGTGGAGATGCCCGCACGGGTGATTCTCGGCAATGCGCCCGCCGTTCGGCTGAGCCGGGACGGCCGCCCCGTGGCGCTGGAGGCGCACACCCGTGAAGATCGCACGGCCCGCCTGAACCTGGGCGCCGACTGATGCACCCGTCGCCAACCTGCAGCGCCGGCGCCGTGGGGCCGGCATGAAGGCGATTCAGTCGATCCGGGGAATGCATGACATTCTTCCCGATGCGGTGCATGTGTGGCAGGACCTCGAGGACCGCATACGCCATCTGCTCGAGGCCTACGGCTACCAGGAGATACGCCTGCCCGCAGTGGAGTTCACGGAGCTCTTCGCACGCTCCATCGGCGACGTCACCGATATCGTCGAGAAGGAGATGTATACGTTCGAGGATCGCAACGGCGATCTGCTGAGCCTGCGCCCCGAGGGCACCGCGGGCTGCGTTCGCGCGGGGATCGAGCACGGTCTGCTGCACAACCAGGTGCAGCGGCTCTGGTACAAGGGGCCGATGTTCCGGCACGAGCGGCCGCAAAAGGGCCGGTACCGTCAGTTCCACCAGGTCGGTATCGAAGTGTTCGGAATTCCCGGCCCGGATGTCGACGCGGAATTGCTGGCCTTTACGGCCAGGCTCTGGAAGGCGCTGGGGCTGCGCAACCTGCGCCTGGAGATCAACACGCTCGGCACCCCCGCGAGCCGCGCGCGTTACCGGGACCGGCTGATCGCCTATTTCGAATCCCATCGTGATTCGCTGGATCCCGAGGCGCTGCGCCGCCTGCACGAGAATCCGCTGCGCCTTCTGGACAGCAAGCATCCCGATACCGCGGCCGTGGCGCGCGGCGCACCGACGCTGCTGGATGATCTGGATGCCGAGTCCCGTACGCATTTCGACACCTTGCTGGCGCAGCTCGACGCGCTCGGCATCGCCTACACGCACAACCCGCGGCTGGTGCGCGGCCTCGACTACTACACCCACACGGTGTTCGAGTGGATCACCGACGAACTCGGCGCACAGGGCACGGTCTGTGCAGGTGGGCGCTACGACGGTCTGGTCGAGCAGCTGGGCGGGCGGGCCACGCCCGCCATCGGCCTTGCGATGGGGCTGGAGCGTCTGGTGGCCCTGCTGATCGACCAGGGCGTGGTGAAGCCCCCGCCCGGGCCGGACATCTACCTCGTTGTGCCCGGCGGAGCCGGTACGGGCCGCGAAGCCCTGGCATTTGCCGAACACCTGCGTAATGAGCTCCCCACGCTGCGCCTGGTATTGAACTGCGGTGGCGGCAGCATGAAGGCGCAGATGAAAAAGGCCGACAGGACGGGTGCCCGCTACGCGGTTATCCTTGGGCCCGACGAAATTGCCGCGGGCACGGTCGTATTGAAGCCGCTGCGCGATTCCGACGCCGGGCAGTTGACGCTGGCCCAGCAGGATCTGCCGGCACTGATGCGCGCGCGGCTCGACAGACAACCCTGAGGACCGGAAAGATGAGTTACCTCACCGACGAGGAAAAAGCGGAACGAATCAAAGAGTGGTGGAAAGACAACGGGGCCGCGATCATCGGCGGGCTGGTGATTGGCATCGCCGGACTGTTTGGCTGGAACTGGTGGACCGATCGCCAGGACGAGCGGGCCGAGGCCGCGTCGGAGCTGTTCACCATGGTGCTGTCTCACGTGGAGGCTGGGCAGTACATGCAGGCCTCCGCGCTGGCGACCGAGCTTGCCGAGAAAGGGCGCCGCACGCCCTACGCATCGATGGGCTGGGCGTTGATGGCCGACGTCGCAGTGCGGCAGGGAGACCCCGAACGAGCGATTCACGCGCTGGAGCAGGCGCGGGAGATGGCGCGCGACAAGGGCTACCGACAGATCATCGCGCTGCGCCTGGCGCGGCACCTGGTCGCGGCGGAGCGCCTGAGCGAGGCCGAGGGCGCGCTGGCCGATGTCACCTCGGAGGCGTTCGCCGGTCTGCGTGCGGAGGTGCGCGGTGATATCGCCCGCGCCCGGGGCGACAGCGAACAGGCACGGCAGCACTACGAGGAAGCCCTCGCTGCGGGACACGATACGGAGTTTCTGCGCCTGAAGCTCGATGAGCTCTCGGTCTGACCACGATGCCGCCACACGTCCCCCCTTTCTCGTGAGCGGGAAGGCGGGGCATTCACGTTTTGCACGCCAAGAGTAACCGCCGAACATGATCGCTGCTGCACTGCGTTCCGGGCTTCTCGCCGTGATGGTCCTCTCGCTCTCCGCCTGCGGGCTGTGGACCCGCGACACCACGGAGCGTCCCGCCCCGCTGCCCGAGTTCGCGGCGGAGGGAACCCCCCAGACCCTGTGGTCGCGGTCGATCGGCCGCGGCGGCGACCGCTTCCTCTGGCAGATGCAGCCCGGCTTGACCGACGACCTCGTGATCGCGGCCGACGTCCGTGGCCGGGTCACCGCGCTGGATCGGAATTCGGGAAGCCAGCGCTGGGAGACCCGCCTGCGCGACGTGCAGGTGGCCTCGGGCATGGGCGTCGGCGGCGGCATCGCGGTGCTCGGAACCCTGGACGGTCTCGCGATCGCACTGAACCTCGACGACGGCGACGAGATCTGGCGCACGCAGCTTTCGAGCGAGGTCGTCGCGCTGTCCGCGGTCGCGGGTGGCCAGGTGGTCGTCAGGACCAACGACGGTCGTCTGCACGCGCTGGACGCGGCCTCCGGGACGACCCGCTGGACGGTGCTGCGCACCACCCCCGCGCTGAGCCTGCGGGGCGCGCACGCGCCGCAGATGCTCCCCGGAAGGGTGCTCGCGAGTTTCGACACCGGACGCCTTCTGATGCTTGGTGCAGCGCGAGGCAACGTGCTTTGGGAAGCCACCATCGGGATTCCCTCCGGGCGCTCTGAACTGGAACGTCTGATCGACGCCGATGGCCATATCCCGATCTACCGCGGCGCCGGCTTCGCGTCGACCTACCAGGGGCGGCTGGTGGCGGTCGCGCTGGACAGCGGTGACCCGATCTGGGCCCGGGATTTCTCCTCCTATCAGGGCGGCGACATCGACACGCAGTCCGAGGTGCTGGTGATGACGGCGGCGGACAGCCACGTCTGGGGTCTTGACCCGCGCAACGGCGGCGACCTCTGGCAGCAGCGCGATCTGCGCCTGCGCGGTGTCACCGCACCGGTGGCCGTTGGCAACCAGGCCGTGGTCGGGGATTATCAGGGCTACCTGCACTGGCTGAGCCTGGACGACGGACGCCTATTGGCGCGGGTTCGCGCGGGTCGTGGCGCGATCGTCAGCCGCCCGGTGCTGGCTGACGGCGTGCTTTACGTGGTTTCCGGTAACGGGCAGGTCAGTGCGATCCGTGCGCGCATCGGCGATGACTGAGGCCGGTTTCTGGCGGCACCGTTCCGTTTCCGCACAGGGTGTTCTCGTGGAGGCTCCGGGATGATCCCGGTGATCGCCCTCGTCGGGCGTCCCAACGTCGGCAAGTCCACTCTCTTCAACCAGTTGACGCGTTCCCGGGACGCGCTGGTGGCCGATCTCCCCGGGCTCACGCGGGACCGCCAGTACGGCATCGGCCGGGTCGGCGGTTTCCCGTACATGGTGGTCGACACCGGGGGTCTTTCCGGCGAGGCCGAGACCATGGACGCCGCGATGGCCCAGCAGACGCGGCAGGCCATCGCCGAGGCGGACCTCGTGCTGCTGATGGTCGACGCACGATCCGGCTTGACCGCGCTGGACGACGCGATCGCACGCGGGCTGCGCAGCGACGGCGTACGCGCGCTGCTGGTCGCAAACAAGACCGATGGCCTCGATATCGATTCGGCCACCGCGGAATTCCACGCACTGGGTCTGGGGCCGATACTGCCGATCGCGGCCGCACACGGGCGCGGGGTGACCGCCCTGATGCATCGGGTGCGCGAGGAACTCGACGTGCAGCAGGCGGAGGCGGGCGCGGAAGGGGAACCGCCCGTGGTGGACCACGAAGCCCTCGACCGCTGGCCCGGCATACGGGTGGCGCTCGTTGGCCGCCCCAATGTCGGGAAATCCACCCTGATCAACCGGTTGCTCGGCGAGGAGCGGGTGCTGGCAACGCCGATTGCAGGCACCACGCGCGACAGCATCTTCATCCCGTTCTCCCGCGATGGCCAGGACTACACGCTGATCGACACCGCCGGGGTCCGGCGCCGGGCCCGGGTGCACGATACCGTGGAAAAGTTCAGCGTGATCAAGACGCTGAAGGCGATCGAGGCTGCGCACGTGGTGATCATGGTGCTCGATGCCCAGGCCGGCATCGCGGACCAGGACGCGCATCTGCTGGGCATGGTGCTGGATGCCGGCAGGGCGCTGGTGCTCGCGGTGAACAAGTGGGACGGGCTTGATGCCGACACCCGCGACACGGTGCGGCAGGACCTCGAACGCAAACTCGGTTTCCTGCGTTTCGCGCGGCTCCGGATGATCTCGGCCCTGCACGGCAGCAATGTCGGACACCTGCTCGAGGACGTGCGCGAGGCCTACGCCAGCGCGTTCGTGGAGCTGTCTACGCCGCAGCTGTCCCGATTGCTGGAATCGGCGCTGGCCGAACATCAGCCGCCGCTGGTCGGGCACCGCCGGATCAAGCTCCGCTATGCCCACCAGGGCGGACAGAATCCGCCGGTGATCGTGATCCACGGCAACCAGACCGAAGCCCTTCCGGCGAGCTACAAGCGGTTTCTGGAGAACTTCTTCCGCAGCCACCTGCGTCTGGTGGGTACGCCGCTGCGGCTGGAGTTCAGGACCGGCAAGAACCCGTTTGCCGGCCGCAGGAACGTGTTGACCGAGCGGCAGCAGCGCAAACGCAAGCGCCTGCTGCGGCACGTGAAACGGCGTTGAGTTCGCTTATGCCACCGCTGTCGGGCCGTGCCGCGGCGATGGAGCCGTTCCGGGTGATGCAGGTGCTGGCCCGGGCGCAGGCGCTGGAGGCCGCGGGCCGGGACGTGATTCACCTGGAGGTGGGCGAGCCGGACTTCCCCACGCCGGAAGCGGTGCTCGCGGCGGCGGTGGATGCCATGGCCTCGGGCATGGTCCGGTACACGCCCGCGCACGGCACTGCGGCACTGCGCGAGGCGATCGCCGGAGACTACCGGAGGCTCTACGGGCTGCAAATCGACCCGGAACGCGTGATGGTCACCAGCGGTGCCTCCGCGGCGATCCTGCTCGCGCTCGCGGCCGGGACCGACGCGGGCGATGCGGTGCTGCTGCCGGATCCCGGCTACGCCTGCAACCGGCAGTTCGTCACGGCCCTTGGCGGCCGGCCGGTGCCGGTGGCCGTGCCGCCCGAATCCGGATTCCAGCCGACGGCCGCCCAGATCGCGGCCGCCTGGCGCCCGGATACCCGCGCGGTGATGCTGGCCTCGCCGGCGAATCCGACCGGCACGCTGCTGGCACCGGAGGAACTGGTCGCAATCGCCGAGATCGTGCGCGAGCGCAATGGCGTGCTGATCATGGACGAAATCTACGGACGGCTGGTCTTCGACCGGGTCGCCGAGACGGCACTGTCGCGGGTACCCGACGCGGTGATCGTGAACAGCTTCTCCAAGTACTACGCCATGACCGGCTGGCGCCTCGGCTGGATGGTGGTTCCGGAAGACTGGGTCGAACCGGTGCGCCGTCTCGCGCAGAACCTGTTCGTCGCCCCGCCGACCGTGGCCCAGGTGGCGGCGCTGGCGGCTTTCGAGCCCGAGACCGAGGCGCTGCTGCAGCGGAGGGTGCAGGAACTCCGTGCCCGGCGCGACCTTCTGCTGGAGGCGCTGCCCGAACTGGGTTTCGAGCTGCGCGCGCGGCCCGAGGGCGCCTTCTACCTCTATGCCGACAGCCGCGCCCACGGCCCCGATTCGGAGGCCCTGTGTGACCGGATTCTGAGCGAAGCGGGGGTGGCGCTGACGCCGGGCACGGACTTCAGCCCCGGCTCCGGACGCAACCACATCCGCATCGCGTATACCCAGCCGCGCGCTCGCCTGGAGGAGGCCGTTGCACGGTTGCGGCCTGTGCTCGCCACGGGCTGAGGGGCGCTCAGCTGTCCGCGTAGTCCGCGTACGCGGCTTCGACCTCGTCGCGGAAGTTGTCGACGATGCGTTCGCGCTTCATCTTCAGCGTTGGGGTCAGCAGGCCCTGGTCGACTGTCCACGGCTCGCGCAGCGGGATCAGGCGCCGGATGCGCGCGTAGCCGGGGAAGTCGTTCAACTGGCGGTTGACGCGGGTCAGCAGGCTGCGCTCGACGAAGCGGCTGCGCAGATCCTCGTCGCTGGCCGGGTCGACGTCGAGTTCGGCGGCCACCTCGCGCCAGGTGTCCGGATTCAGCACCACCAGCGCCGACAGGAACGGCCGCCCCTCGCCGACGATCAGCACCTGTTCGAACAGGCTGTCGAGCTGGATCGCCATCTCCATGTCGGCCGGGGGCAGTTTCTCGCCGTTGCCGAGCACGATGATGTCCTTGATCCGCCCGGTGATGAAGATGTGTCCCTGTTCGTCGAAGCGGGCCTTGTCGCCGGTGTGCAGCCAGCCGTCGTCGTCGATCGCCGCCTTCGTGGCTTCTTCGTTCTGCCAGTAGCCGAGCATCACCGAGGGGCTGCGGGTCAGCAGTTCGTCTTTGGGGCCGATGCGGACCTCCACCCCCGGCAGCGGCGTGCCGATGGAGGCGGGCAGGTTGTCGTCCGGACGGTTCGCGCTGACCACGGGGCTGGATTCGGTCAGGCCGTAGCCGTGATAGACGGGCAGCCCCAGACCGATGAAGAAGCGCGCGATCGGGGGCGGCAGTGGCGCGCCTCCGCAGACCGCGTACTGCATGCGGCCGCCAAGGCGGTCCCGTACCTTCCGGGCCACCAGGCGGTCCAGCAGCGGCCAGAGCAGCATGCGCGGCGACCAGCCCCCGCGCCGCTGAGCGTGTTCGAACCGGGCCCAGCCGGTATCGATCGTGAGCCGGAACAGCGTTCGCGCGAACGCCGATTTCTGCTTCAGGCCGGCCTGGATCTTCGCGTACACGCTTTCGTAGATCCGGGGCACGGAGATCAGCACGGTCGGGCGGACCACGGTCAGGTCTTCGCCCAGCTGCGGAATCGACCGGGCGAAGGCCACCTCCGCGCCGATCATCATCGGCAGGTAGCAGCCGGCGGTGCGTTCCAGCGTGTGCGACAGCGGCAGAAAAGAGAGGAAGACGTCGTCCTGGTTCAGCGGTCCGCACTGCGCGGCTGCATGCGCATTGAACAGGATGTTGCGGTGCGACAGCATCACGCCCTTGGGGCGGCCGGTGGTGCCCGAGGTGTAGACGATGGTCGCCAGTGCGTCCGGATCGACCGACCGGGTGATCAGGTCGCCGTGCAGCCCGAACAGCCAGTCGGAGGCCATTTTCAAGCGCGGGTCGCCGGGCAGGTCCTCGTCCTCGATGCTGTGCAACGAGATGATGCTCTGCACCGTCGGCATTCGATCGAGCGCCGGAGCAATGCGGCGCCACTGGATCTTGCCTTCCACCAGCAGCAGTTTTACGCCCGCCTGTTCCAGGATATAGGCGATATTGTCGGCGCGGTCGTCGGTGTACAGTGGGATGGTGATCAGGCCGAGGCCCAGCGCCGCCTGGTCGAAGGTCACCCACTCCCGGCAATTGCGCAGCATCATCGCGACGCGGTCGCCCGGTTCGAGCCCTTCGCGGCGCAGTGCGAACTGCCAGCGCCCCACCTCCGCCTCGACGTCGGCCCAAGTGCACTTCACCCAGTCCCCGCGGGCGTGATCGTACTGGCGGTAGGCAACCTTCGTCGGGTTGGCGCGCACCCGCTCGCGGAACAGGCCGGCCAGGCTTTCCGCCCTTTCCGGGGTGATCACGGACGTGGTCATGTCGCTCCTTGCAGCAATGCGGCCCCCGCGAGGGTAGTGTCCGCGTTTTACCGGTTGGCGCGTGGGAGCGCAACCGTGGTGGGTTTTTGTGCGCCAGTCCTTACCCCGCCCCCTCACCCCCAGCCCCTCTCCCGCGTGCGGGAGAGGGGAGCAAACTCCCTCCCCCACTTGTGGGGGAGGGTTGGGGAGGGGGGGACGTGGGTGAGGGCAGGATCGGCGGGGCCTGCTCCGGCCGCTAAAGCCCCAACGGGTGGCGTACGGGTGCGACCGCCAGGGTGCCCTGGAACAACGTCCATCCCACCAGGAAGATCACCAATCCCCCGGCGATGCCGACCAGCGGCCCCGCGTACCGCAACGCACCGAGGGGCGTGGGCCGCAACAGCCGGCGCGCCAGGTCACGCGCCTGTACCGCCAGGATCGCGAGTATGGAAACCGTGATCGCGGTCCCCAGCGACATCGCGAGCACGGCCGCGACACCGGCGAGCCAGATGCCCAGCAGCAGCGAGACCGCCATCACCAGCACCGCCCCGGAGCAGGGCCGGATGCCGACCGCCAGCACGGTCGCGTACCAGGTCCCACGCTGGTTCGGGTCCACGTGGTGCGGGGTGCCGCAACCGCAGTCGGACCCGTGCCGGTGGGGTGCGGACTCCGGCCCGCGCACCGCCGGGTGAACGCCCGGTCGGACGGGGGCCAAAAGCGGTGCCGACGCGTTTCCGCCCGCAACCACCGGTGTGAATGCCGTTGTTGGCGCGGGCGAGTCCGAAGGCGCCTGCGCGTCAGGGGTGCCCGGTTCCTGCGTGTCGCGGCTCTCCCGGCGCAGGCGCCAGATCGACCGCGCACCGCGCCAGATCAGCCAGATTCCCAGCAGCGCCACCAACAGAAAGCTTGCGAGTTCGAGGTGGCGTACCTGCCCCATGGTGTCCCGGGCCAGCCAGCCCAGCACGCCGATCAGGATCAGGACCGCGGCGATGGCCGTCACCCCCTGCATCAGCGAGGCTGCCGTGGACAGCCAGATCCCCCGGCCCAGGCTCTGCCGGTGGGTGAGCAGGTAGGCGCTGATGACCGCCTTGCCGTGGCCCGGTCCGGCTGCGTGAAAAATGCCGTACAGAAAGCTCGCGATGATCAGCGCCGCAGCGGTGCGCGCGGTCGGCGTCTCGTCGAGTTCGTGCAGGACCGTAGTCAGCTGGCGGTGCAGATCGCGCTGGGTTTGCAGAATCCAGGCCGATGCGCGGTCCACCAGACTCGCCTCCACGGGTTCGGCACCCGGTGGCGGTCCAAAGGGGTTTGCTGCCGCTGTCGCGGGCGCCAGCAGCAGGGCCAGCAGGACGAGGGCCCACAGCGGGCTCGAGCGGCCCCGGATCAGGGGCGTTCGTTCCGGTCGCTGGAAATCTCCCATGTCTGCCTCGTACATCTATCGTGGGTTGCACTCAATGACGACGACCTCGGCGAATGGCCTGCCGAGGTCATCGATGGGCGCGCGCTGGTCGCGGTTCAGCGTGGCTGCGTAGGCCACCAGCCAGGCCTCGGGCCGCGGAGGTCGCAGGTGTGCGCTACAGCCTTCGCCACCCTCCAGGTGAATCACGTCCCCCGGGTCGTGCAGGATCTCGATCCAGTACGTCGGGTCGTAAACGCGGTAGGTCAGCGGTCTTCGTGAATCCGGCCGTGGCCCGTCGATGGGAAGTTCGAACCGCAGTTGCAAACGGCGCTGGGTCAGATGCAATGTCGCGTGATGTGGGCGGCCGGGTTCCAGTGGCCGTTCGCCCAGCGCGATCTCGGTGAAATAGCCGTATTCGTGCAGGTTCCCGAGCATGCGGTCGGCCA
>PULL01000249.1 GCA_003550945.1 Thioalkalivibrio sp.
ATGGGCATGCCCACCACCGCCGCCTACGCGGTTGCGGCAAGCGTGATCGCACCGGGCCTGATCCAGCTGGGCATCGCGCCGCTGACCGCGCACTTCTTCATTTTCTATTTCGCGGTGATGTCGGCGATCACGCCGCCGGTGGCGCTGGCAGCCTACGCAGCGTCCGCGATCGCGCGCTCGGACCCGATGCGCACCAGCGTGGAAAGCTTCAAGATCGGCCTGGCCGCGTTCGTCGTGCCATTCATGTTCTTCTATTCAGCGCCCATGCTGATGCAGGGCGAGTGGCACGAAAACCTGCACGCGTTCCTGACCGCGGCACTGGGCATCTACCTGCTCGCCTCCTCGATCCAGGGCTGGTTCTTCGGGCGGATCAACATGGTCGTGCGTGTGCTGGTGATGGGCGCGGCGCTGGCGATGATCGGCGGCGGACTGCAGTCGGATATCATCGGTCTCAGTGTGGCCGCTGTGATCTTCGCCGCGCAAAGGCTCATGCTCAACCCGGCCAAGGTCTAGAAAAGCGCTGGACACGGCGCTTTAGGCTGAAGTCAGGCCATCGGCGGTCATTCGCATCTGCGGCTGGCAGCGTTCCAGTGGGGCGGGAACGCTGCCGTTTTTCGAGGAGGAGAGGATGTACCGACACATATTCGTCGCGATCGACGACAGCCCGACATCGCGCAAGGCGCTGAAGGAAGCGATCTCGCTGGCACAGATCCATGGCGCAACACTCGACATCGCGCATGCGATCGACGAGAACCTGGTGCACGTGTTTCACTCCAAGGGAATGGACACGACCACGCGTAACGAGCTGAAACACGTGCTGCGCAGCAACGCGCAAGACTGCCTCGAGCGTGCGGCCGAGCGTGCCCGGCAGGCCGGGGTCAAGGTGGAACCCAAGCTGCTCCGGGGACACGGGGAGCACAGCTCGGATCTGATCGCCGACGCCATCCGCGAATCCGGTGCCGACCTGCTGGTGGTCGGTTCGCACGGCCGCCGCGGCGTGCGCCGCCTGCTTCTCGGCAGCGTGGCGGAGAACCTGGTGCGCAAGGTCAACATCTCGATCCTGATCGTGCGCGGGCCGGAACCCGCCGAAGACGACACGTGAGACGGGATTCGGCCCGAACGCTGCGCCGCTACCGGGCGCATGCCCGGGAATTCACTGCGGCCCTCGCGGTCGGAATCCACCGGAGGTACCGATGACCAGCGAGATCATCCGGTTTCACGACCTGCACCCCACACAGGCCGATTTCGAGCGCGAGGCGCTGACCGGCCTGCGCGACCGTCCGCGCTACATACCGCCGAAATTCTTCTACGACGAGCGTGGCTCGAAGCTGTTCGACGCAATTACCGAGACACCCGAATACTATGTGACCCGCGCGGAGACCGAAATCCTGCAAAGCCGCGCGGATGAGATTGCCCGACGGGTGGGCACCGGCGGCCTGCTGCTGGAGCCGGGCGGCGGCAGCTGCGCGAAGGTCCGGATCCTGCTCGAAGGGCTCGAGCCCTGCGCCTATGTCCCGATGGACATCTCCCGGAATCACCTGCGAATGGCGGCGGAGGAAGTCGCGGCCGACTTTCCCTGGCTCGAGGTGCACGCCGCGCACACCGATTTCACCCGGCGGATGGAGGTTCCTCCGAGCGCGCCGGAAGGCCCTCGGGTCGCCTTTTTCCCGGGTTCCAGCATTGGCAACTTCGACCCGGAACACGCGGTGGACTTCATCGCCGCGGTCGCCGACCTCGTCGGACCCGGGGGCCATTTCCTGGTCGGCGTGGATCTGCGCAAGGAGAAGGCGCTGCTCGACGCCGCCTATAACGACGCGCAGGGGATCACCGCGGCGTTCAACCTGAACCTGCTGGAACGAATGAACCGCGAGCTGGGCGCGGACTTCGACCTCTCGGCCTGGCGTCATCAGGCCGGCTACAACGACGCCGAAGGCCGGGTGGAGATGCACCTGCTGAGCATTCGCAAGCAGCGGGTCGCGGTGGCAGGCGAGGTCTTCGATTTCGAGGAAGGCGAGACCATCCACACCGAGAATTCTTACAAGTACGGGCTGGACGAGTTCGAGGGCCTGGCGCGCCGCGCGGGTATGGAAACCGTGGGCGTCTGGACCGACCGGCGCGGCCTGTTCAGCGTGCACCTGCTGCAGAACATGGCAGTCGACGAGGGTCAGGGGTGAGGACCCCAGTTGCGAAGTTCAGCCGATGGGTTCCAGGCGCGCGAAGCTGAGCACCAGCCACTTCGGGCCTGCGCCGGCGAAGTTCACCTGCACGCGGGCCGATGGGCCGCCGCCCTCGTACTGGGTGATCACGCCTTCGCCGAACTTCGCGTGGCGCACGCGTGAACCGATCGCGAGCCCGGCGTCCGCGGCGGCGGCGCGATTCGGATCCATTCCGCGCCCCGCGCCCGTGCGCGGGGCGGCAAAGCGCCCGGCCGGTCGTACCCGGGTTTGCGGGCGCAGCGGCTCGACGAGTTCCTCCGGCAGTTCGCGCAGGAAGCGCGACGGCATGTTGTAGGATTCGCGCCCGTACAGCCGCCGGCTCTCGGCGTAGGTGAGGTAGAGCTCGCGCTCGGCTCGGGTCATGCCGACGTAGGCCAGCCGGCGTTCCTCCTCCAGTCGTCCCGGCTCCTCCAGCGAACGCGCGTTCGGGAACAGCCCCTCCTCCAGCCCAACCAGGAACACCAGCGGAAACTCCAGTCCCTTCGCCGAGTGCAGGGTCATCAGCTGCACCGCGTCCTCGTGGGGATCGGCCGCGCCCTCACCCGCCTCCAGCGCCGCGTGGGCGAGGAACTCGCTCAGCCCGCCCGGACGCTCCTCGGCCTCCGCCGGCCACTCCTGCTCGAAGGCGCGGGCCGCGCCGATCAGTTCGTCAAGGTTTTCCAGCCGCGCCTGCCCGCGCTCCCCTTTCTCGTTCGCATAGTGCTCCCGCAGACCCGAGCGTTCGATCGCCCCCTCCACCTGATCGGGCAGCGCCCGGGTCGCAGGCACTTCGGCCAACTGCATCCGCAGCTGCAGGAACCCGAGCAGCGCGTTGCGCGCACGCCCCGGGAGCTGACCGCCGTCCACCGCCTTCAACGCGGCGTCGTGCAGGCTGAGGCCTTCGCGCTGCGCCAGGAGACGCAGTTCATCGAGCGTCTTCTCGCCGATGCCGCGCGGGGGCTGGTTCACCACCCGAAGAAACGCTGCGTCGTCGTCGGCGTTCTCGGCCAGCCGCAGGTAGGCCAGCGCGTCCTTGATTTCCTGGCGCTCGAAGAAACGCAGCCCGCCGTAAACACGGTACGGCATGCGTCGCGCGATGAAGGTCTCCTCCAACACGCGGGACTGCGCGTTGGAGCGGTAGAGCACCGCGCACTCCCGATACTGGCCGCCCTGGTCCACGTGCCGCGCGATGGTTTCGGCGACGAAGCGCGCTTCGTCCTGCTCGTTGATCGCGGCGAACAGCCGCACCGGCGCACCGGCACGGCCTTCGGTCCAGAGCTCCTTGCCCATCCGGCCCTGGTTGTGCCGGATCAGCGCGTTCGCGGCCCTCAGGATGTTCGCGCTCGAACGGTAGTTCTGCTCCAGCCGGATCACCTGGGTGCCGGGAAAGTCCTTCTGGAAGTGCTGCAGGTTCTCGATCCGCGCGCCGCGCCAGCCGTAGATCGACTGGTCGTCGTCGCCGACCGCGAACACCGGCGATTCCCTGCCGGCGAGCAGCCGCAGCCAGCCGTACTGGATGTCGTTCGTGTCCTGGAACTCATCGACCAGCAGGTGTCGGAAGCGGCTGCGGTAGTGCCCGAGCAGTTCCTCGTTGTCGCGCAGAAGCTCGAGCGCGCGCAGCAGCAGCTCGGCGAAATCCACCACGCCGGCACGGGCGCAGGCCTGCTCGTAGGCGGTGTACACGCGCACCCACTGGCGCGAGATGGGATCGCCGCTGTCCGGCAGGTGCTCCGGCCGGCGGCCCTCGTCCTTGCGGGCGTTGATGAACCACTGCGCCTGTTTCGGCGGCCAGCGCGCGTCGTCGAGTTCCAGCGTGCGCAGCACCCGCCGGACCATCCGCAACTGGTCGTCGCTGTCGAGAATCTGGAAGCTCTGCGGCAGCTTCGCCTCCTGCCAGTGCTGGCGCAGCAGCCGATGCGCGAGGCCGTGGAAGGTGCCGACCCAGAGCCCGCCGACCGGCTGCCCGAGCAAGGCCTCGATACGCCCGCGCATCTCGTTCGCGGCCTTGTTGGTGAAGGTCACCGCGAGCAGGCTCCAGGGCGCGATGCCCTCGACCTCGATCAGCCAGGCGACGCGGTGCACCAATACACGCGTCTTGCCGCTGCCGGCACCGGCGAGCACCAGCGTCGGCGCCGGCGGGGCCGCGACGGCCTCGCGCTGGGCGGGGTTCAGGGGGTCGAGCAGGCGGGACACGTCCATGCGCGCATGGTAGCAAATCGCGTCTCGGGACAGACCCGGGATGCTATCGGAGGCAAGCCTTTCGGCCACTCGGCGGCGGAGAACCGGTCGCCGAGGGGGATCGCCTCCCACACGACTTCGCATCCAGAACGGGTTTATGCGTCTGTCCCCTGGTATCTGCCCCCCGGTCTCCTGGCTGCGGCGGGGAACCATTCGGCCCGAATCCTGACAACAATCACAGGATTACCGTGCTGCAACGCAGAATTCCGCCGCCATTCGTATTAAGCTTTCAGGGGCGCGGTCGACATTACCGATAGGGTTCCACAGGAGTCAGCAAAGGCAATGAACGAACCTCCCTCCAGGCAGCAGAATCTGACCATGCTGCGGCGCATGGACCTCCACCCGGACAGCATGGCCTTCGCCGAGGAACTGTTCGAGCGCTACCTGGAAGACCCCAACTCGGTACCGCCCACCTGGGCCGACTACTTTGGCGCGCTGGACCGCGACCCCGGTCCGACACCGCGACGCCGAATGACTGACCGGGACTGCATCGAGATCCGCGATCTGCAGCTCGAGCGGCTGCAGGTCCGCGTACTGCAGTACATCAACTCGTTCCGCTACCTGGGGCACTTCGCCGCGCAGCTGGATCCGCTGGACTGCATGGACCTGGAGCTTCCCCCGGAACTCACCCGCGCCTACCACCAACTGCAGGACGTCGACCCGGACCAGGCCTTCGACCCCGGCTCGCTGCACGGCCCCAACCCGGCGCGCCTCGACGAAATCGAATCCATCCTGAGGGATACCTACTGCGCCAGCATCGGTGCCGAATTCATGCACCTGGTCTCCACCGCCGAGAAGCGCTGGCTGCAACAGCGTCTGGAATCCGCCCGGGGCCATTTCGGTTTCGACAACGCCACGCGCGAGGCGATTCTCGAACGACTGACCGCCGCCGAGGGCCTGGAACGCTACCTGCACAACCGCTACGTCGGGCAGAAGCGCTTCTCTCTTGAAGGCGCTGAAAGCCTGATTCCGCTGCTGAACGCGCTGGTGCAACGGGGCGGCGCGCGCGGGCTGAGCGAAATCGTCCTCGGCATGGCCCACCGCGGCCGCCTGAACGTGCAGGTGAACATCTTCGGCAAGTCCCCGCGCGAGCTGGCCGACGAGTTCGAGGGCCGTCACAGCCGCAACCGCGGCACCGGCGACGTGAAATACCACCTGGGCTATTCGGCCAACGTGCAGACCCCGGGCGGGCCGGTCCACCTCGCGCTGGCGTTCAACCCGTCGCACCTCGAGATCGTCACTCCGGTCGTCGAAGGCTCGGTCCGGGCGCGGCAGGTACGACTGGGCGACAAGTCCGGCCAGAAGGTGCTGCCGGTGGTGATCCACGGCGATGCCGCGTTCGCCGGCCAGGGCGTGGTGATGGAAACCCTGAACATGTCCCAGACGCGGGGCTTCTCCACCAAGGGGACGGTGCACATCGTGGTGAACAACCAGATCGGGTTCACCACCAGTACGCTGAAGGACGCCCGCTCCACGCATTACGCCACCGACGTCGCGAAGATGGTGAGCGCGCCGATCCTGCACGTGAACGGCGACGACCCCGAAGCGGTGGTATTCGTAACCCAGATCGCGCTGGACTACCGGATGCGCTTCGGGAAGGACGTGGTGATCGACCTCGTCTGCTACCGCCGGCAGGGGCACAACGAGGCCGACGAACCCGCCGCGACCCAGCCAATGATGTACAAGGTGATCCGCAGCCTGCCGACCACGCGCGAGCGCTATGCCGCGCGGCTGGTCCAGGACGGCGTACTCGACGAGGCGGCCGCCGAGCGCATGCAGGAAAGCTACCGGGACTCGCTGGATTCCGGCGAATCGGTGGTTCCCGGGCTGCTGCAGCGCGACGAGGTCGACCGGCCGGAGCGCACCGAGTGGGGCATCTTTGCAGGCCAGTCCTGGGACCAGGACGTGCCAACCAGCGTGCCGCGGGATGCACTCGGCAACCTGCTGGAGCGCCTGAACGACCTGCCGGATGGCTTCAGCGTGCACCCGCGCGTCCGGCGCATTCTGGATGCGCGCCGCGCCATGGCCAGCGGCGAGCAGGCGCTGGACTGGGGCACCGCGGAAACCCTCGCCTATGCGACCCTGATCCAGGACGGCTACCGCATCCGGCTGTCCGGCCAGGACTCCGGCCGTGGCACGTTCTTCCACCGCCACGCGGTGCTGCACCACCAGGAGACCGGCGAGGCCTGCGTGCCGC
>PULL01000277.1 GCA_003550945.1 Thioalkalivibrio sp.
CACGCTGACCTCGCTGTCGACGTGTATCAGCGCCTCGACCAGCTCCACGAACGCGTCGAGATCCGAACGCGGGCGGCGCTTCAGCGCCGGAAAGGCGATCGCAAGCAGCGGGCCGCGCTGAACGGGATGCAGTGCCGCGAAATGCGGCAGCAAGGATTCCACCGCAGCGCGTGAGTCGGGCCCTCGATGGTCTTCGATCAACGCGAGGTGCCGGGTGTTTTCAGGCCCGGCCGCATCCACCAGAACCGCCAGCACCAGTTCCACCGCGTGATCCTGCATATGCGCGGCCTCAGCCAGCGCGTCGGGCAACTCGGATCGCAGCAGCTCCGCGTAACGCACGTGATCGAGGCTCGGATTTCCCACCCGCCGGGCCGCCGCTGCCGCGGCACCACTCTCCCCCGCCGCCGCGCCACCCGCCAGGATCGCCCCGGTCAGCACGCCTCCGACGACGCCTCCGGGCAATGCGTCGCTGCCCGGAAACGACCCGAGACCACCCGGGAAGCGATCACGTACCTCCTGGCGTTCTGCGGCCTCGGCGGCTTCCTGCTCGGCCCGTCGGCGCTGCTGCCACTGCGCGGCCAGTCGCGGAAGTGCCGACGCGTCGAAGGCCGGATCCAGCCGCTGTATCCGTTCCACCAGCGGCGGATGCGTCGCGAACAGCCGCGAGTAGCCGATGCCGTCGCCGAACAACATGTGGCTGATTTCCTCGCCGTCCGCCGCCACCAGATGCGATCCCTCGGCCACGATCGCGACCTTCTTCAGCGCACCGGCGACCGCGGTGTTGTCCCGGGTGAACTGCACCGCCGACGCATCCGCGAGATATTCGCGCTGGCGGGACACGCCAGCCTTGATCAATCGGCCGAACAGCACGCCGATCGAGCCGACGATCATTACCACCATCGCGACCAGCAGTACCGGCGCGGCGCCGCGGCTGTTCTGCCCTCCGCGGCTCAGGCGCATCGCGTGGCGCGCCAGTATCGACAGCACCAGGATCCCGAACAGCAGTCCGACCAACCGGATGTTCAGGCGCATGTCCCCGTTCAGAACGTGCGAGAACTCGTGGGCGATGACCCCCTGCAGCTCGGCGCGTGTCAGGTGTTCCACCGCGCCACGCGTGACGCCGATCGCGGCATCCGAGGGCGTGTAACCCGCGGCGAAAGCGTTGATCCCCGGTTCCTGCTCGAGCACGTAGATTTCCGGCACCGGCACCCCCGACGCGATCGCCATCTCCTCGACCACGTTGCGTAGCCGCCGGTAGCTCGGATTCGTCGTGTCGGGCGATATCAGCGTACCGCCCAGTTCGCGCGCGACCGCCCCGCCCCCGGAACGCAGCCCACTGGTTCGGGTCCAGCTGGCCAGCGCGATCAGCGCGAGTGTCGCCAGTCCCGCGATGAACGCAACGGGCACGATTTCCCTGATGCGCACGCCGCGTTCCAGTGCCTGCTCGTCGGAAAACGCGGCCCAGCCGATCGAAACCACCGTGGCCACCACGACCACGATCAGCGCGACCGCGAGCAGAAAGAGGAACAGCAGACGCTTCGACTGCGCCTGTGCGCGGCGCTGTTCTGCGAAGAAGTCCATGGCCGAGAAAACCCGGGCTCAGGCCCGGCTCAGGTGAACGACACCTTCGGCGCCTCGCGCATCGACTTGTCCTCGATCTCCAGCAGCTGTGCCGGCTGGAAGCTGAACATGCCCGCGATGATGTTGTTTGGCACCACCTCGCGCAGATTGTTGTAGGCCATCACCGAGTCGTTGTAGGCCTGGCGCGCGAACGCGACCCGGTTCTCGGTGCTCGCGAGTTCCTCGGAGAGCTGCATCATGTTCTGGTTGGCTTTCAGGTCCGGATAGGCCTCGGACAGCGCGAACAGTCGGCCTAGCGCCTGGGTCAGCTGATTCTCGGCTCCGGCAAGCTGCTGCATCGCGTTGGGGTCGCCGGGATCCGCCGCGGCCGCCTTCAGGCCGGTGACAGCCGAGTTTCGAGCCTGAATCACCGATTCCAGCGTCTCCCGCTCGTGTTTCATGTACCCCCGCGCGGTCTCGACCAGGTTCGGGATCAGGTCGTGACGCCGGGTCAGCTGAACGTCGATCTGCGCGAACGCATTCTTGTACTGGTTCCGCCCCACAATCAGGCGGTTGTAGATCGTGAACACGAACACGGCCAGGACCGCGATCACACCCAGAAAGATCAGCCATTCCATCGTCCACTCCCCCTGCGCCGCCCATGCGGATAGCGCGAGAGTACCACGGCGGACCGGGGCGCGGTGCCTTCCACCCGCGGCGCTCTGCTGCCGATGCGCAGAGCCGTTGCGCTGCGCAGGCCGCGACAGGCGCCGCCCGGTCGAGATCTACCTGCCCGGTCCATCGACTCAGCTGTCCGTGCCCGCGAAGGCGGCCCGAACCTGCTCCTCGATCAGCGCCTCCTGCCCTGCGTGCCGCGAGGAGAAGTGGAACGGGATCACGCGCTTCACGCCGGCTTCCCTGGCGAGGCGGCCGGCCTGGCCCGCGGTCAAATGACCGGTCGCCGCGGCCCTTGTCACGGCTTCGTTCAGAAACGGTGCCTCGACGTAGAACTGATCCGCGTACCGCACCAGTTCGGTGACCGCCAGTCGATTGGCCTCGTGGAAGGCCGCATCGACCACGAACGCGATGGTCTGACCCGGCACCTCGCACAACACTTCCCTGCGCAGCATGCCGAGCGTTTCCACCCGTTCGTGCTCACCGTCTCGGTCCCGCCATCGGATCGTGAACGCGGTGTCGTCCGGATCGCCCCGGCGCACCCGCCGCTTCAGTTCGCTGAGCCACGGCCCCGTCGGCAGGCCCAGCGCATCCAGCCGGTTCTTCCAGACGTTCAGATGCGCCTTTTCCTCCAGCGCGAAACCCAGGGAGACGATGCCGTTATGGTCGAGCGGCACCGCCCGCACGCGGAACTCGTCCTCGTCCCGCAATACCCCGCCCGGCGCCACAACCGGATCCTGGTCTTCGCGCTGGAAATGCCGGGCGGAACGAAACTGCGCACGGTACAGAAGACCATCCGCACGGAGTTCCGCGGCATCGATCACCAGCTCGACCGGGAAGTTCTGGACCAGGTTCCAGGTGTACCCGAGCACCCGGTGCGCCACCCGGTCGAGGAAACCGGCCGGCCCGTAGAGCCGCAGATGTTTCGCCCGTCCCACCATCAGTCGCAGCAGGGTATCGAACCCGATGAAGTGGTCCATGTGCGTGTGCGACACGAACACGTCGGTGACCCGGAGCACCTGGCGCGCCGGCAGCGCACCGATCTCGCCGAGATCGAACAGCAGCGCGCGGCGCCGGAACTGGAAGTCGACGTACAGCACCGGATCACCCGTGGTGCCGTTGACCAGATGCGTCTGGAACTGCGGGCGCATCGCTTGTGTCAGCCCCCTTTTGCCGTTGCGCCCGGAACCACCCGAACGGTCCCCGGCTCGCCCAGAGCCCCGTCCACCGTGATACGGACTGGAACGAACATCGGGATCAGCTGCGCCTGTGTCAGCAGGTGCCGCGTGACCTCGGCGGTGCGCAATACCGAGGCGCCGCTGGCGAATGCCAGCGGCAGCAGCAACTGGTCGGCAGCCCAGCGGTCGACCGCGGCACCGGTGGCGAGAAACGCGACCAGGTCCTGCACCGCCTCATCGGCCACGCGCTCGGCGCGCTTACCGCGGGCCCCCAGCGCAAAGAAGCACGCCTGGGTGTGTTCGAACTCGGCCAGCAGCGCCAATACCGTTCCCGGCGAACGGGCCGGCATCGACTCCACCGTGATCTCCACCGGACAGTCTAGATGCCGCAGACCCTTGAGTGCCCGATTGCATTGCCGCTCGGCGATCCCTTCCGGCAGCAGGGCCACCGCGGAAAGCCCCCGAACGCGCAGCAGATGCCCACGGTCCACCCACGCTGCTGGAACGACGTTGCACGCCCCCGGAATCCGTGCCCGCAGCTCGCCACCACCCGGGGGGTAAAAGCCCGCGAAGGGCATTTCTAGCTGGAAATCCACCCCCAGGCGCGCCATCAGTATCCGCCAGTGCCAGTCAAGATAATGAAAACAGGGACTGGACGGCACATGGGTTCCGCCGGTTACCGTCACCGTCGATGCGCGCTGGGCCAGCGCCAGCGGCAAGAGCACGGTCTGCAGTACCAGGCCGACCGAGCCCGCGGTGCCGATATCGAAGTGGTATTCCCCCGGGACCACCGGTCCGGGCTCGAAGCCGAGCTCCTGCGATCCAACGCGCACGCCCTCAACGCGCGCCCCGCCGATCCGCGCCGCCGCCTCCACCGCCATCCGATGCTGAAAGCCGAGTCCCGGGCGTTCGCGGCCCGCCCGTATTCGCGTCAGCCGCACCGCCTTGCCGGTCAGCAGCGACAGCGACAACGTGCTGCGAAGCACCTGCCCGCCGCCCTCGCCCATGGTCCCGTCGACGCGGATCATGCCATTACGATGCGCCGGACTGGCGCCCCTTGCAACGCACAGACACGGTCGCATTTATCCGCCACATCACATACACTGCGCGCCGCTGTCGCATTTTCCGCCGGTTTCCCCTAACGGATGCAACCTCCCGCCCTATGCGGGCACCCTTCTGCACCGCCCGGTGTCGAGGCGACGGCACGGACCAGCCACCTGATGTGGCGTCCGCTTACATCATGATCCACGGCGCGGTTCTCAGGGAACGCCGGGGTCGGACTCAAGGATCCCCATGTCTTTCGATACCCTCGGGCTATCGCCCACGCTTCTGCGCGCGATTGCCGACCAGAACTACACCACCCCCACTCCGATCCAGTCTCAGGCAATTCCGCTGGTACTGGCCGGGCGCGACCTGCTGGCCTGCGCGCAGACCGGAACCGGCAAGACCGCCGGCTTTGCGCTGCCCCTGCTGGAAAGCCTGTTCCCGAACGGGCGGCGCCCCACGAACGGGTCGCGCCAGGTTCGCGTCCTCGTGCTGACACCCACCCGCGAGCTTGCCGCACAGGTGCACGAAAGCTTCCGTACCTACGGGCGCCACCTCGGCGTGACCAGCACCACTGTGTTCGGTGGCGTAGGAATGCAGCCCCAGGTCGATGCGCTGCGGCGTGGCGTCGAGGTGGTAGTCGCCACCCCCGGCCGCCTGATCGACCACATGCAACAGCGCACCGTGGATCTCTCCGGAGTTCGGCACCTCGTGCTCGACGAGGCCGACCGCATGCTGGACATGGGCTTCCTCCCGGCCATCAAGCGGATTCTTCAGGCGCTTCCGGAAAAGCGCCAGACCCTGCTGTTCTCGGCCACCTTCGCCGACGAGATCCGCACGCTGGCGGCCCGGTTCATGCGCGATCCCGCCGAGGTGTCGGTGGCGCGCCGCAACAGTGCCGCCGAAACCGTGGAACACGTGGTGCACCCGGTCGATGCCGAGCGCAAGCGGGACTTGTTGCTGCACCTGTTCAGCCTCGACAGCGATCAGCAGACCCTGGTCTTCAGCCGAACCAAGCACGGCGCCGACCGCCTGGCAAAACAGCTCGGCGCGGCCGGACTGAAGGCCGCCGCGATCCACGGCAACAAGAGTCAGGGCGCGCGCACCCGTGCCCTGGGCGACTTCAAGGCCGGCCGCGTTACCGTGCTGGTCGCCACCGACATCGCTGCACGGGGCCTGGACATCGACCAGCTGCCAGCGGTGATCAACTTCGACCTGCCGACGGTGGCCGAGGACTACGTGCACCGCATCGGCCGCACCGGGCGCGCGGGCTGTGCGGGCCGTGCCATCTCGCTGGTCAGCCACGAGGAAGGCGGGCTTCTGGCCGATATCCACAAGGTGTTGAAGCGCGACATCGAAATGACTGAGATCGAGGGATTTACGCCGTCTCGCCCGCTGCGACTCGACCCGCGAATGCCAAAGCCGGGACAACGCAACCAGAGCGCTCCGCGGCCGGCGCGTCCGCACGCCGACCGCTCCGGTCAGCAGCGTGCCAAGGGCCACGCTGCCAGCGGTCGAAAGGCGTCCCCGCGTCACGGCGGACAGGCGCACCGCCAGGGATCGGGAGCCCCGTCCAGACGTCCGCGCTAGCCGCGAACACCCCTCGCCATCATTCACCCCTGACGATCAGGAACTCCCTCCCCCGCTCGCGGGGCGAGGGGGCGTAACGCCGGTCCTGGCCCCAACCCTCACCCCCCAAGACCCGGGGCATCCGGCCCTCCTCCGCCCGCTGTTCCCGCCCGTAACGGTTTCGGGAACGTCCCTGGCTTTGCGTTTCAATGATGCCGGTGACCATGATGGTGCATCGGCATCTCCTCTCCGGGATGTCGAACCCTGGCGTGGATCTCCACCCGGGAATCATCATCGAAGACCAGCGTGATCGGCACCTTCTGCCCCTGCTGCAGCGGCGCCGGCAACCCGATCAGCATCACATGCAGACCACCGGGTTTCAGTTCGATACGCGCACCGGCCGGCAGATCGATCCGCTCCACCTCACGCATCCGCATCATGCCGTCGATCATGAGGTGGTCGTGCAGTTCGACGACACGCGATGCCTCGCTCTCCGCACGCACCAGAGCCAGATCC
>PULL01000038.1 GCA_003550945.1 Thioalkalivibrio sp.
ACGACTGGGAGACGCTGGACGAGACGGTGGAGCGCATCGCCGAACTGCCGCCGTTCCAGCACCTGCTGCACTACGACGACTGGCATCGGGTGAATGTGAACCGCACCTACCTGTTTCTGGAGGCTAATCCCTAGGCACTTTGCCCTTGGGAGAATTTGAAAATAATCGAACTTTCTGAACGGTACGGGGGCATAGAACCTCTTCATTCGATTTTTTCGAATAATTGCGAAGAACTGTGCGCTAGATCAATAACGCGGATCCTGCCTTCGGTTTCGATGTTTCTCGAAGGATCGAACCAATGGAGGATCCCGCGCATGCAATGGTTCCACGATACCAAGATCAGCCGCCGCACCTTCCTGGCCGGGACGGGTGCGCTGGGCGTCGTCACGGCGTTCCAACTCAACCCCCTCACGCAGGCACTGGTGAATGCCGGTGTCGTTCACGCTGCGAACCCGATCCCCATCCCGGGTTCGGGTGAGTGGGTGCCCACGGTCTGCCAAGGGTGCACCACCTGGTGCATGAAAGAGGCCTACGTTCAGGACGGCCGCGTGTTCCACGTGCGCGGCAACCAGCACTCCAAGATCACCGGCAAGTCCGGCTGCGTCCGTCAAAGCATGGCGCTGACCGAGCTGTACGACCCCGACCGGGTGCGTTACCCGATGAAGCGTACCAACCCGCGCAAGGGTCGCGGCGAGGATCCGGGTTTCGTGCGCATCACGTGGGAAGAAGCGATGGACACCTTTGCCGAGAAACTGATGGAGCTGCGGCAGAAGGGCGAACCGTACAAGTACATGACCACCCGCGGCCGATATGGGTTCATGAGCGGGGTGATGCTCGCGAACATCACCCGCATCATCGGCTCGCCGAACGCGATCACCCACTCGGCCATCTGCGCCGAGGCCGACAAGTTCGGTCCGTACTTCATGGAAGGCAACTGGGGCTACCGGCAGTACGACATCAAGAACAGCCGCTACCAGCTCTCGTTCGGGGCCGATCCGATTGCCGCCAACCGGCAGGTGTCGTTCGCCACGCGCGAGTGGGGCAACATGCTGGATCACGCCAAGGTTGCTGTGGTCGATCCCCGCTTTTCCTCCAGCGCGCAGAAGGCGGATGAATGGCTGCCGATCAAGCCGGGTACGGATTCGGCGCTGGCATTGGCGCTGGCGCACGTAATCCTGGTCGAGGGCCTGTGGCACAAGCCGTTTGTCGGCGACTTTCACGACGGTGAGAACCGCTTCGTCGCGGGCCAAACGGTCGACCTGGAAACCATGGTCGATCCCGAGGAAGCAGTGGTCGCGGACGAGGAGGCGGCCGAAGGCGTCGAGGCGGAAAACGCCGCTCAGGGGCCGACTGCGGTGCCGACCTTCAACGAGCTGTATACCCACGGTCTGGTGCAGTGGTGGAACCTGGAACTGAAGGACCGCACCCCGGAGTGGGCGGCCGAGATCACCGATCTGCCGGTCGAGCAGATCGTGCGGGTCGCGCGTGACCTGGGCGCCGCGGCGCCGAACGTGGGCATCTGGCTCTCGCGCGGGATGCACATGAACACGCGCGGTTCCTACAGCTCGATGTGCGGTCACGCGCTTGCCGGGCTGTTGGGCGCTGCGGAGAACGACGGCGGCAGCATGCGCTTCAGTGCGCGCCCGATGGCCTCCCTACCCGACGGTGCCGCGTATCGCGATGACCTGGCCAAGGCCGGGATCGCGATGGAAATGATCGATCGCCGCGGCCGACTGGAATTCCCGGCACTCGCCCGCGGGCGCTCTGGAGCGGGCGTGGTCAGCGCCCAGCCGGCGAACTCCATTCTGGAGGAAGACCCCTACGGCATCGAGGTGCTGTACTCGAGCTGGAACAACTTCGTCTACGCCCAGCCGCACGCGCAGGAGTGGGAAGAGGCGATGAAGAAGGTACCCTTCCAGGTGCACTCGACGCTGAACCTCGCCGAACAGTCGATGTTCGCCGACATCATCCTGCCGGCGTCGCACAGTATGTTCGAGCGCTGGAACGTCGTCGCCAACTCCGGCAACGGCTATGGCGTGGTCGGCATTCAGCAACCGATGGTGAAGATCGGCGACATCCGCCAGGATGAGTCGGAGATCCCCTGGCTGCTCGCCGAAGCGCTGGATCGCAAGGGCTTCAGCGCGCCGCTGGAATACCTGAAGAACGAGTTCACCGATCCGGAAACGGGGGCGCATCCCACCAACGGTGACGAGTTGGGCCTGATCATGGTCAAGATGATGACCCGGCCCTTCTGGGATCCCGACTCCACTGTGGGGGGCACGAAGTTCGCCAACTGGGAAGAGTTTCGCAAGGTCGGCATGTGGACCAGCGATCACTACCCGTTCCAGTCGCGCTGGGGGAACATGGGGACGAAGACCGGCAACTTCGAGTTCTACTCCGAGACCCTGAAAGACGCGTTGCAAGCGCACGCGGACCGGCACAACACCGACATCGACAACGTGCTGGCGACCTGCAATTACGAAGCCCGCGGCGAACTGGCGTTCATCCCGCATTACGAGAACCCGGTGCGGCACGGCAGCGAGAGCGAGTACCCGTTCCTGTTCATTGACTACAAGCACAAGCTCAACCGGGAGGGACGCGGGTGCAACCATTACTGGTACACGGCCGAACGTGATACCGAGCCGGGCGATTTCAAGTTCGGCGATGCCGCCAAGATCAACCCGGTGGACGCCGAACGCCTCGGGATCGAGACCGGCGACGTGATTCGGCTGAGCAGTGTCTCCGGCACCATCACCTGCACTGCAAGCGTTTGGGAGGGTGTGCGACCCGGCTGCGTGGTGAAGGCCTTCGGGATGGGCCATTGGGCCTACGGGCGGAACGTGTCCAAAGAGTTCGGGCGGACCGCCATCGGGGGCAACAACAACGAACTGATCCCGCGCGACTACGACCGCCTGTCCGGATCCTCGGTGTTCTCCGGCCAGATCGGCGTTCGCGTCGAGAAAGTCTGACAGCCGCAAACTGCTAGGAGATTTCAGTCATGGGATATGGAATGGTGATTGACCAGCAGCTCTGCGTCGGCTGCGCCGCCTGCACCATCGCGTGCAAGATCGAAAACAACACCCCGGTCGGCATCAACTGGTGCGACAAGATCACGCGCACCACCGGGAAATTCCCGGACGTGCGGTACGAGTACATTTCGACGATGTGCAACCACTGCGACAACGCGCCTTGCGTCGCCGCCTGCCCGACGCAGGCGATGCACAAGGACCGGCAGACCGGGCTCACGCTGCATGACCCCAAGAAGTGCATTGGCTGCAAGGCGTGCATCGTGGGCTGCCCGTACGGCGTGATCAGCGTCAACTGGGAACGGCCGCATCGACACTGGGCGCAGCGCGACCGTCTCGCCGAGGGCTGTTTCTCGCCCAGGGAGATGGTCGAGGAGTCCGGTGGCGAAGGCTCTCCGCACGGCAATCCGGAGCGAGGCACCACCTACCCGGTCGTGCGGCCCGCGGGCACCGTCGAGAAATGCACCTTCTGCGACCACCGCCTGGCCCAGGGGCTGGCGCCGGCCTGCGTCGATGCCTGCCCGTCCGGTGCCCGGCAGTTCGGTGACATCGACGATCCGAACAGCGAAGTGAGCAAGCTGGTGGCCCGGCATGGAGGACAAGGGTTGCGGGAACACCTGGGAACCCGGCCCCGGGTCATTTACATCCGTGATTACAAGCCGCAGCGCCGTTTCGAACCCGCTCGCCCGGCCGGCGAAGGCCAAGGAGCGTAAGCCATGAACTCCAATGTCAGTTTTAGAGATTTTGCGACACCCACCTGGATCCTGATCGCCGTTGGTCTGGTGGCGGGCGGTGCCGTTGGGCTGTACGAGATGTTCTTCGGCCACCTGTTCGCGACCAACAATGCCCTGGTCTGGACATTACCGCTGGTCGTCTACATCTTCCTTGCGCTGATGAGCACGGGCGTCTCGCTGGTGCTGGCCTACGGGCTGATCATGAAGGACGCGTCCATCACGCAGCACACGCGGCCGCTGCTGATCATGGCCATCGGGCTGCTCCTCGGGGGCTTTACCGCGTTGGCGACCGAGTTGGGATCGGTGCTGAATCTGGTCTGGATCCTGCTCTCGCCGAACCTGAGTTCGCCGATCTGGTGGATGGGCGCGTTGTACTCGGTGGAGCTGGTGCTCCTGATCGTGAAGCTCGTGATGGACCTCAAGGGCCGACACGGAGTCTTCGACATGCCACTGGCGTGGGGCACGCTCGTTATCGCCGCCGCCGCCGCCATCACCATCGGCGCGGTCTTCGGCACGGTCATCGGACGTCCGGACTACCATGGGGCCTTCCTGTCGATCGTGACTCTCGTCTCGGCTCTGGTGAGCGGAACCGCCGCGATCGTGCTGCTGCGTCCGCAGAGCGCACTGACGGAAACCGCCGGGCGGATCTTCCGCCAGACGGCGCTGCTGTTCGCGGCACTGATCCTGATGCGGGTCGCGTACGAGGCCCACAGCACGGTCGCCGGCATGCTGGGCTGGGCGAGCATCGCGATGCTGGCTCCGTTCCTGATCGCCGCCGTTCTGTTCACGCTCGCGCCGCGGCTGCTGTCCCTGCTGGGCATCCTTGGCGTGCTCTGGGTGCAGTACAGCTTCATCATCACGGGGCAACTGGTGTCGCTCGGACAGACCGCCCACTGGTACGGCGCGGTGCAGTCCTACCAGCCGAACCTCGCTGAAGTCCTGGTCCTCGTACTTGGCATTGCCGTGGCGGCCGCACTGATCAAGCTCGGTGAGCAGTTCCTGATCGAGCGTCGCCCGGCCGCCTGAGGGAAAGCCCGACGATGGCCCGACCCTGCCCGCCTGCGACCTTTGCAGGCGGGCCCTTTCGGCCCCACAGGCACCCGGTTAAACGGTGCGAGACACCCGCTTTTTCAGTAGCATAAGGCGATGGATACACCAATGGCCGTCAAGATGTTCGCCGCCTTGGCCCATGAGCACCGGCTTGCGGTGTTTCGCATGTTGGTCAAGGCGGGGCCCAAGGGCCGGTCGGCCGGTGAAATCGGCGCTGAGCTCGGGATCGTGCCATCGACCCTTTCCTTTCACCTCTCGGCACTCGAGGGCGCCGGACTGGTGCAATCCATGCGTGCCGGGCGATACATGTGCTACGGCGTTCGCCCCGAGGCCATCGGCAGTCTGCTGGATTTTCTGACCGACGATTGCTGTGGGGGACATCCCGAGCGCTGTGGTCTGCCCATGGATCGGGTTACAAAAGCCTCTGCCTGAGCCGGCGCACGATCCGCACTGCAATCCGGAATGCCCTCGTCGTTGCCCGCCGAGCCAGACGCATGTGTCACGTGACTGTCATGCATCGGTCATAGGATGTCGCGTTCAACACGCCCCGATCAGGAAATCGCAGAGATGAGCGTTCGTGTCGGTATCAACGGCTTTGGCCGCATGGGACGGCTGGCGCTGCGCGCCGCCTGGGGCCGTCCCGAGTTTGATTTCGTGCTGATCAACGAGAAGAACGGCGACGGCACCGTCTCCGGCCACTTGCTCGAATTCGACTCGGTGCACGGGCGCTGGCCCCACGCCATCGCCGCGGAGCCCGACCGGATCACCATCGACGGGCACGCCATCCGCCACACCCGGCACGATACCCCCGGCGCGGGGCCTTGGGCAGAGGCGGGCTGCGACCTGGTCATCGAGGCGACCGGCGCGTTTCGCACGGTCGAGCGCCTGCAACCCTACTTCGACGCTGGAGTGAAGCGGGTCGTGGTCGCCGCTCCGGTCAAGGATCCGGCGGTGCTCAACGTGGTCGTCGGCGTCAATGACCACCTCTACGATCCGCAGCATCACCGCATCGTCACCGCCGCCTCCTGCACCACCAACTGCATCGCCCCGGCGGTGAAGGTGATGCACGAGTCGCTCGGCATCGTCCACGGCTCGATCCTGACCATCCACGACATGACCAACACCCAGTCGCCGGTCGACCGGCCGCACCCGGATTTGCGGCGAGCGCGTGCAGCCGGACTCTCCTTGATCCCGACCACGACTGGCTCCGCCCGCGCGATCGGCGACATCTTTCCCGAGTTACAGGGACGCCTCAACGGGCACGCGGTTCGGGTGCCGCTGATGAACGCATCCCTCACCGACCTCACCTTCGAGGCGGCGCGTCCCACGACGGCCGAGGAGGTCAACGGCCTGCTGCGCACCGCTGCCGCAGGCCCGCTGGCCGGCATCCTCGGCTACGAAGAGCGCCCGCTGGTCTCGGCCGACTACCGGGGCGATGCGCGCTCATCGATCGTCGATGCCGACTCCACACTGGTCGTCGACGGCCCCCAGGTCAAGCTTCTGCTCTGGTACGACAACGAGTGGGGCTATGCCAACCGGCTGGTCGAATTGGCTGCACAGGTGGCACGCTCGCTGGAGACGGCGTAGATCCCCATGGGCCCTGCACTCGGGCTCGCCGCCTACGCTCGGATCACCGCGAACTACTGGGCGTTCACGATCACCGACGGCGCGATCCGCATGCTGGTGGTGCTGTATTTTCA
>PULL01000321.1 GCA_003550945.1 Thioalkalivibrio sp.
AGCTCGAGTCCGACCCGATTCCGGTCGCGGTCGGCATGCGCTACGGCAACCCGTCCATCCCCGATGCACTGAACGAGTTGCGCCAGCAGGGGGTGCGCAAGCTCGTGGTGCTGCCGCTGTACCCGCAGTTTGCTGCGAGCACCACCGCATCGACGCTCGATGCCGTGTCGAAGGAACTGCGCAAGTGGCGCTGGACACCCGACCTGAATTTCATTTCCGGCTATGAACGTGAGCCAGGCTATATCAACGCGTTGGCCGCCAGCGTTCAGGAGCACTGGGATCAGAACGGCCGCGCGGAACGGCTGATCATGTCGTTTCACGGGGTGCCGAAGCGCTACCTGCTCGCGGGGGATCCCTATCACTGCCTGTGCCACGCGACCGGCCACCAGCTCGCGCAGGCGCTGGGCCTCGAGGACGGGCAGTGGCAGGTGACCTTCCAGTCCCGGTTCGGGCGCGAGGAGTGGCTGCGCCCGTACACGGACGAGACGATGAAGTCCCTGCCGGAACAGGGCGTGAAAAGCGTCGACGTGATCTGCCCGGGCTTCTCCGCCGACTGCCTGGAGACGATCGAGGAGATCGGGGACGAGAACCGCGAGATCTTCCTGGAGGCCGGCGGGCAGCACTTCAGCTACATCCCGGCGCTGAACGACCGGCCCGACCACCTGGATTTCCTCACCGACCTGGCGCTGCGCCACGCACGGGTCTGGCTCGACCCGCTGGACAACGACCCGGAGAAACGCGCCCGGGCGCGCGAGCGTGCACTGGCGATGGGGGCTGCACAGTAGTAGGTCGGAAGCGATGGCGGGAAGGGTCGAAATCGGTGCGGTGATCATCGGCGACGAGCTGCTGAGCGGCAAGCGTCAGGACCGGCACCAGGCGGCGCTGATTCAGGCGCTGGCCGAACGGGGCCTCGAGCTTTCCTGGCTGCGCATCGTGGGAGACGACGCCGGCCTGCTCACCGACACCTTCCGCGAAACGCTCAGCCGGGACGCCTGGGTGTTCAGCTTCGGCGGGATCGGGGCGACCCCCGACGACCGGACCCGGGCCTGCTTCGCCCGGGCCCTGGGCCGGCCGCTGGTCCGGCACACCGAGTTCATCGCGCTGCTCGAGGCGCGGTTCGGGGAGGAGGCCTATCCGAACCGGGTGCGCATGGCCGAACTGCCCGAAGGTTCGACGCTGATCCCGAACCCGGTCAACGGCATCCCGGGGTTTGCCTGTGCGCGGCATTTCTGTGTCCCCGGCTTTCCGGCGATGGCCGAGCCGATGGTGCGCTGGGTGCTGGAGTCCCACCTCGCCGAGGTCTTGCCGGAGCAGCGGCCGGTGGAACGGGCCCTGCGCCTGTTCGGGGTTCCGGAAAGCCGCCTCGTCCCGCTGCTGGAGGCGCTGGAGGCCCGCTATCCGGACCTGCGCATCTCCAGTCTGCCAGGATTCCACGACGGGAAGCCGCGGATCGAGCTCGGCGTCCGCGGTGAGGCCGCGCGTACCGCGCTGGCCTTCGAGGCCCTGCAGCACGGGCTGCTCGAGGCCGGGTTCGTCGCGACGCTGGACGAGCTCGAGTTGCTGCCGATGCGCGGGTGGGACGGTGTCTCCGAGGGCTCCGTAACCCGGCCCGCGGTATAGTATCCCCGGGCCGCGCCAATCCCGGCGGGTCCGGCCCGCCCTTCCCGTTCTGGAGCCACCTGCGTGGAATCGTCCGCGTACCACCCCGTGCCGCATCCCCTCGATGCGCTGGCCCGCTCCGGGCTGGCCGTTCTGCCCCGTTACATCGACGCATCGCTGGCCGATGCGCTGCGCGAGGAGATTCACGCGGCGCGGGTGGCGGCGGGGCTTCGACGCGCCCGGGTCGGCCGCGGCAAGGGGCGGCGGCTCGCGGACGCCATCCGCGGAGACTGGATCCGCTGGCTGGACGGCTCGACCGAGGCGCAACGCCAGTTCCTGGCGCGGCTGGAGGAGATTCGCCAGGAAGTGAACCTCGCCCTGATGCTCGGCCTGTTCGAGGTCGAGGCCCACTTCGCGCTGTACCCACCCGGCGCGGGTTATCAGCGGCACGTGGATGCGTTCCAGCACGACAATCCACGCCGGCTTTCGGCGGTTCTGTACCTGAACCGCCACTGGCGACGGGCGCAGGGCGGCGAACTCGCGATCTACGATAAGGACGACCGGGAGGTGCTGCGGATTCTGCCGGAGGCGGGCACGCTGGTGCTGTTCCTGAGCCAGAGTGTCCCGCATGCGGTACTGCCGACACGCCGCTGGCGCGCGAGCATCGCCGCGTGGTTCCGCGTCCGGCAGACGGACAATCCCCTCGCCGGACTGGCCCGGCTGCAGCCGGATGACCTTCTCTGACCCTGGCACCCGCTGATCGCTGCCGTCTGGGTGCGTCGGCCGGATTGTGAGAGGATCAGGGTGGCCGCGTCCGGATGGTGGTCCCGGGCGGGGCCTGTGCCAGGGGCCGGAGCGCCCTTGAGCGATGATCCGCGGGGGCCAAAGCGTGGGTAGCAGTGCGGGAGAGACGGGGAATGCGCATGACCGCGATCCGGTGGCGCCGGCCATTGGTGCAGCGGCCGGCGCCGTGCCTTGGCCGCAGATCGTCCGATTCCACAGCGAGCTCGCCGGCCTTTTTCAGCCCGAGCCTCCGTCGCTGGATAGCCCCGAGGCCGGCCGGAAGTCCGGCGGCGAATCGCTGCAGCAATACCAGCAGCTCGACGCCCTGCTGACCGCGGATCCCCAGGCCTGCGGTGGCCTGCGCCTGCTGGAGCCGTCCGCGCGTGCTCGCGGACCCGAAGCCTCGGGCACCGCACCCGAAGTCGCAGCGTCCGTGTTGTCCGGGGTTCCGCTGGATGATTCGCAGCGGCTGGCGGTGCGCCGCGGGTTGCGGCGGGATCGACTGACAGTGATCGAGGGCCGGGCCGGGTCGGGCAAGACCGAGGTGGCGCTGGCGCTGCTGCTGAACGCCTGGGCACAGGGGCGCAGCGCATTGCTGGTGGGCGCCTGCGAGAGCACGGTGGAGGCTGTCTTTTCAAGGCTGGAACGCTTGGGTTTGCAGGCGCCGATCAGCGCCCGGATCGGACCGGGTTGGCGTCGGGAACTGCCCGAAACCCTGCGCCGGCTCATGCAGTTGGTTCACCCGAAGGGAGATGGCGGAAAAGTCCTGCCGGATCTCGGCGCGGTGGAGGCGCAGCGGCGGCTGCTGGGGGAGGACCGGGCGCGGCTTGCCGAGGCCCTGGATACGGGTCTGCCGGAGGGCCTGCGGGCTGCGGCCGCGGCGGTGATCGCGGCTCAGTCACGGGCACGGGAGCGGCTGGACGCGCTGGAGGCGGATCGGGATGAGCTGCGGGCGGAGCAGGAGCGGCTGGGACTCGGGGCGATGGCTCCCGAGACGGTCGAGCCGGCGCTGAACGCGACGCGGCGCTGGCTGGACCGGATGGCCGATTACCGGGAGCAGGCGCGGGACGACGGCCACCGCCGCGCCCAGCTTGCCGAGGACACTCGCACGCAGGAGCGCCAGCGCGACCAGTCGGTCGCGGAAGCCGGGATGTCCGCCAGCGCCGTGCCGGATTGGGACTGGCTGCTCGACCGCGACTGGTCAGACCGGCTGGCGGACTGGGAACGGCGTTTCGCGGCGCTGCTCGCGGAGCCGCTGGAGGCAGCCCTTGCCCCGCTCGACTGGCGACCGGAGTACGGGCGCTGGCGGTCCCCAGCTGAGGCGGAATCCTGGGCGGCAGAGGTTCGGATGTTGGCAGGATCGGCGCGGCAGCACGCCGCCGATCTCGAGCGTGAGTTGGGCCGCACCCGGGACATTCGGGAGGATCTCGAGCGGCAAAGGGTGAAGATTCGCGGTCTCGGCCTTCCGGAGGACTTCGATCCGAATACGGATCGGATCTCCGACTGGCTGGACGCGCACCGGCAGCTGATTGGGCATCGGCCCGGGTTTCTGGATGTGCTCCCGTGGTCTGCCGGCGCACGGTTGCGTCGGCGCGTCAGACGATTGGAACGGCAGTTGCTGCCCCTGCTCCCGCCAGCGGTGCACACCAGCGTGGGAACATTGGACCCACGCGGACGGGTCCGGCTCGCTTCCGTGCTCGAGGCGGCGCAGCGCTGGTCAGAGATACAAAAGGAGCAGGCGCAGGCCTGGGCGCAGACTGAGCCGCAGCGGGCCGCGCTGGACGCGTTGCGGCCCAAGGCGGCCGAACTCGGCCTCGCGCAACTGCCGGTCGAGCACGACCCCGAGGCCTGGGTCCAGACGGTGGCGCGTCTGGAGCAGGAAGCGGGCCTTGCGGATCATGCGTTTCTGGCCTGGGCACGGCGCGACGCCAGGGAAGATGCCCGGGAGGCGCTGCGGGCATTCGCCTGCGAATGGGCGCTGCTGACACCGCGGGCGCCGTTGCTCGAAGCCTGGCGGCTGGGGCCTGGACGTGCGTTCGACCAGGCGGTGCGGATGCTCGCGGTGCAGCCGGATGCGGCAAGCGTGGCCCAGCTGCGCCACGCGGTCGGCACAGGACTGCTCTCCCGGCTTCGGCAGGTCTGGCAGAGTGCCGCGAACCACGAACACTCCGCCCGCCGGTTGCGCGCGGAACGCGCAGCCCTCCCGGAAACTGCGGCGCACCGAGATGCCTGGCTGAAGACGCGGCCAGCGGAAAGCTTGCTGGAATTCGACGACGAGGCGAACGGTGCCTGGCCCGATACCCCAGCCGCGCTGGTGCAGCTGGACCGGATCGCCGACTGGTGCGTGCGCTGGCGGTTCTTCCAGCAGGAAGACGAGACGCGGGCGCGACAGTACGTGGATGGGCTGCTTGCGGCTGCGACGGCGGAGATCGAAGGGCTGCTTCGACAACTGCCCACGAACCCCGAGTCGGCCCGCATGCACGACCTGCTCCGGGCCCTGCGCGAGCGTTCGCGGGACCCGTTGCCTGAGGCGGAGCTTTGGGAAGCCTGCTCCGCGTTCAGCCGCGAGGCCCTGGGAAGGCGGGTCGAGTCGATCGATTGGGAACTGAAGCGGGGTCTGCTGGATCGTGCTCAGGCGCGTTGGCTGGACGCGCTGCGGTCCGATGCGGACGCGCTGCGGGCGGCCGGTTCGCTGGGGGAGCCAGCAGATGGGTCGGGATCATGGGAGGCCGATGCCCTCGAACCCGCGGGGGGATTTCGTGCGTTGCTGCGCGCGCTCCCGTTGTGGATCACCGATGTCCGGGGGATTGTCGCGTTGCCAATGGAGGCGGGCCTGTTCGATCTCCTGATCATCGAAGATGCACCGCAGGTAACAGTCAACGCGATGCTGCCGGCCATTTTCCGGGCCCGGTCGGTGGTGGTCACCGGTGATCCGCGAACCGCTCCGGCGGGGCAGGGGGCGGGCACGGGTGAGCAGGCAGCCCTGGCCGAGCGCCTCGATGTGACCGGGTGGCTGGCCCGTCTCGGGTTCGGCGCGGGTGATCCCGTTTTCCGTGCGGCGGCGGTGCTGGCCCGGTCGGGTGAGGATCGGTTGGTGCTGGCAGGAAGTTACCGCGCGCATCCGGAGATCCTGGCTTTCTCGAGCCGCCTCCTCTACCCGTACCAGCCGGTGCCGCGCTCTGTCAGGCCTGGGTGCGGCCGCGGTTCGGACGACGGCGGTCTGGAGATCATCGATGTTCCGGGCAGGGCCGAGCCCGGACCCGAAGGCGGAAGTTGGGTGAACCCGGCCGAGGCCGCAAGGGTGGTGGAGCAGGTTCGCGACCTGCGGCGGCGCGCGCCGGCGTCCAGTCTCGCGGTGATCACGCCCTTCCGAGCGCAGAGGGATCGACTGCGAGATGAGTTGCAGGATCTGGAGTCGGACGGCGGGTTGACCATCGACCTGCCTCGCGACGCCCAGGGTCGGGAGTGGGATTGTGTTGTCTTCAGCCCGGTCGTGGCTCGGGGAATGTCGGCCGATGCCAGACGCCGGTTGGATAGATCGCCAGATCTGTTTGCGGTCGTGCTGACGCGGGCCCGCGAAGCGCTCCACGTGATCGGTGATTTGGAATTCTGCCGGGAGCAGGAGGACATGCTGCAGGCGTTCGCCGAGCACTGCCAGGAACTCTGCCGGCTGCGCCAGGATTGCCCGGATGCCGAAGGCCTGTTCACGGCAATGCTGCTCGCGGGCTGGATCCCCGAGGTGCAGCCGTGCATTGGCGACATACGGGTCGACCTCGCGCTGGAGGCTGGCCCGGGCCGGCGGCTGGCAATCGAGGTCGATGGCGGAGAGGTCCGCCACGGGTCCGCGCGTGCCCGGGCGCGCGAGGCGTACCTGGAATGCATGGGCTACCGGCTGCTCCGGCTGCAGGGAACGGCGCTGCAGGAAGACCTCTCGCCGGCGATGACGCAGATCCGCTCCAGGCTGGAGTGACCTCTCGCGACCGAAGGGAGTGGTGGGCCCGGCAGGGTGGAGGCCGGTCGCGTAGCGGCGCGAAGCATGGCTTCGCGAGGCCGGAACGCCCTGCGCCGGCAGGCGC
>PULL01000003.1 GCA_003550945.1 Thioalkalivibrio sp.
ATCAGCTGGATCACGTGCCAGCCAAACTGGGTGGCAACCGGCTCGGGCGTGTAGGCGCTGGGCTCGAGCGCCGTGACGGCCTCGGAGAACGGAGGCACCATCTGTCCCGGCGCAAACCAGCCGAGGTCGCCGCCCTCCGCGGCGGTGGCGTCGATCGAGTGCGCCTCGGCCAGCTCCGCGAAATCGGCGCCAGCGTCGAGCTGGCTGATCAGGTCCGCCGCGAGCTCGGGTGTCTGCACGAGGATATGACGGGCCTGGTATTCGGTGGTTCCGTGGACCGCGATCTGAGCTTCGTACTCGGCCTGGATCTCGGCCTCGGTGAATCGCATCGCCTGTATCCTGCGTTCGATCACCTGCGATGCCAAAAGGCTGGTCTCGATGTTCCGGAGAATGATCCGGGTCTCTTCTTCCTGATCGATGCCTTGGGCAAGCGCCTGTTGCCGCAACAGTTCGAGGTTGATCAGTTCGTCGAGGACGTCGTCGGTACCGACCATGTCGGGCGTACCCTCGAGCCCCACATAGGTGAACAGATCGGTGCGGGTGATGGGGACTTCGTTCACCAGCGCGAGGACCTCCGCGTCGGCCACGGGCGTTTCCACCACGGGATCGCCACGGTCACATGCGGCGAGAAGCACGACCAGGCCGACAATGAGGGCCGAGGTGATGCGGATATTCATGGAATTCTCCAGGAAGTGTGCGGGCGGCAGACCGCGCGTAACGGTTGCTGCCCGGGGGGCAGGGGTTCAGGGCAGCACGCGCTTGAAGGGCCGGACCACGACCTCGCTGAAGACGCCCGTGGTCATGTAGGGATCGGCTTCGGCCCACGCGCGAGCGTCCTCCAGTGACGGAAATTCGGCGACGATCAGGCTGCCGGTGAAACCGGCCGGGCCTGGGTCGGGGCTGTCCACCCCCGGGAATGGCCCGGCGAGCAGCAGTCGCCCCGCGTCCCGCAGCGCTTCCAGGCGCGCAAGGTGCTCCGGGCGGACAGCCATCCGCCGTTCGAGGCTATCGGGTACGTCCTGTCCAAGGATCATGTACAGCATGGCGAGTTTCCGAGGATTCAGCTTGGTTCTGGGATTCTGCAGCCCGGAGTATACAGCCTTGGGCGCCGCTGGCTCGCCCCATAAGAGCCGAGCCCCCTTGGTGACCTTGCGCGTGGCCGATTTGTCGGGCCAATCCCGCCCCAACTGGTATCATGGGCGGTTGAAGGAGCATCGGTGCCATCATGAGTGTCCTCGCCATCCATCCTGAAAATCCGCAGCCCCGGCTGTTGCAGCAGGCGATCGGCCGGCTGGAGCAGGGCGCGGTGATTGTGCTGCCCACCGATGCCTGCTACGCCCTTGCCTGTCAGATCGGCGACAAGACGGGGGCGGAACGCATACGGCGCCTTCGGCAGGTAGAAGAGGACCATCACCTGACGCTGCTGTGCCGGGATCTCTCCGAATTGGGGCTCTACGCGAAGGTGGACAACACCGCTTTCCGGCTGATGAAGGCGCTCACCCCGGGCCCGTACACCTTCATCCTGCCGGCGACGCGCGAGGTGCCGCGACGCCTGCAGCACCCGAAGCGGAGGACCATCGGCCTGCGCGTGCCCGACAACCGCGTGGTGCAGGCTCTGCTGAAGGAACTCGGCTCTCCGCTGATGTCGTCCACCCTGCACTTGCCCGGCGACGAGCATCCGCTCAGCGAGCCCTGGGAGATTGAAGAGCGGGCCGGGCGGCTGGTGGACGCGATCATCGACAGCGGTGCCGGCACGCTCGAGGCCACTACCGTGATCGACCTGACCGGGCCCGCCCCGGAGGTGCTCCGTCAGGGGCTCGGGCCGGTCGATTTCCTGGATTGACGCCTGACGCTGGCACGACCGGATGGCAGCGCCTGTTCGCGTCGGTGAATGCGGGGAACCCGGTGGTGTTGGGTATACTGCGGCGATGCAATCATCGAACCTGATTCCGGCAGGGCAGGAGGAGCGCGCTACGCAACGGTTCCACGGAAACCGGATGCGGCCTGGGTGCGAACTGTCATTGCGGTCGGGGCCCGGATCCTGCGGGGGCACGCCTTGCGCAAGATCCTGACTCTCCTTCTGTTCATCCTTGTCGGCGCGGCCGCCTGGCCGGTGTACGTGGGCATGCAGATCGAAACCGCCCTCGAGGAGCCGTTCACGGGCTACGTCGGCGAAGTGCGCATCCATCATGCGGTCACCAGGTACGAGCGCGGTCGCTACAGCGCGCGTGCCAGCAGCGTGCTGCACGTCCTCGGTGACGGGCTGGATTTCGAGGTGGACCTTGAGCACCGCATCGATCACCGCATGCTGGGTGCCGCGGTGTACAGCCGAAGCGGCGCCAGGGCGCCGCGCGGCGAGATACCGCCGGTCTGGGCGGCCGCCTTCATGCAGGCCCGGCCACGCGCGGACAGTTGGCTGGGGCTGGGCGGGGGCGTGAGTTCGAGATTCTCCAGCCAGCCCGTGCGCGTGTCCAAAGAGGATGACCCCGGTGGTGACGCGGGTGACGCGGGTGCGTTCCGCCTCGACCTGGGTGCAGGTCAGGGGGGGCTGGCCTATTCCCCCGAACGCGTCGTGTTGAGCTTCGATACCGACCGCGTTGACCTCGCTGACGGCGATCGGCGCCTGCTCCTGAGGCAGCTGTATTTCGGGCTGCTGGTGCATCCGGGTCCCGATGGAAGGTACGGTCCCCTCCCGGACTACGACATCGGCCTCGGGTCGGGCTCGCTGTCGCTGACGCGTGGCGACCGGGTTCTTCTGGGCCTCGATTCCCTGCAGATGAGTTCCAACCAGAACTCGACGGCGAGACGTCTGGACAGCCTGTGGCGACTGCGCGCGGAGGCCCTGCGCTCCGCCGGGCTGGAACTCGACACGCTGGATCTGAACCTGACCGCGCTGCGTTGGGATCGGCCGACCCTGCTGCGGTTCGTGAAGGACCTCGAGGGCGTGCGCGCGATGTCGCTGGCCACGGACCTGCAGACCGGGCTGCTGCTGGGTATGGTGATGGAAGGGTTGCAGCAGATGGTGGAGCACGACCCGCTGCTGCAGGGGTATCTGCGGCTGAACAGCGAACCGGGCAACCACGTGCGGCTGAATCTCGACCTGGGCCTGGGCGGCGACGCGGAGGCCTTCGCGGCACGGCCGCTGGAGGCGGTGGCACTGGAGCTGAAACTCGAGATCGGTGTCGAGCTGATCGAGGAACTCGCGGCGCTGGTTGCGGGCGAGACCGGCATCGAACCGCGTGACGGAATGGATCTGCAGGCATGGCTCGACCTCGCGGTTGCCGAACGGTGGGTGCGGATCGAGAACGGCATCGTGCACAGCCTGTTGCGGATGGAAGACGGCCGCCTGCTGATCAACGACCGCGACCAGACCGTGCTGCTGCTGGCGTTGGTGTTCGGTCTCGCCCGCGGCATGTTTTAATGTCAGGCTGTTTCTGAAACGAAAAGGGCTTTCTTCGTGAGCAATCAGGGAACGAACCGCCGCGTGCTTTCCGGTATGCGGCCGACGGGGCGGCTGCACCTGGGTCACTACCACGGTGTGCTGAAGAACTGGCTGGAGTTGCAGCACAGCTACGAGTGTTTCTTTTTCGTGGCGGACTGGCACGCGCTGACCACGCACTACGAGTCGCCGGGCGACCTTGGCCAGCATGTAACCGATATGGTGATCGACTGGCTGGCGGCCGGCGTGAGCCCCAGCGCGGCGACCATCTTCGTGCAGTCGCGGGTTCCGGAACACGCGGAACTGCACTTGCTGCTTTCCATGTTCACGCCGCTCGGCTGGCTGGAGCGGGTGCCGAGCTACAAGGACCAGCAGGAACAGCTCCGCGAACGCGACCTGGCCACCTATGGGTTCCTCGGCTACCCGGTGCTGCAGAGCGCCGATATCCTCGCGTACCGGGCCGGTCTGGTGCCGGTTGGCGAGGACCAGGTCGCTCATCTCGAGGTTACCCGCGAAATCGCGCGGCGCTTCAACCATTTGTACGGGCGTGAGCCCGGTTTCGCGGAAAAGGCGGAGGCCGCCGTCGACAAGATGGGCAAGAAGATGGCCCGTCGGTACAGGGATCTGCGCCGGCGCTTCCAGGAGCAGGGCGATGAGGGGGCAGTGGAAATTGCCCAGGCGCTGCTCGAGGGACAGCAGAACATCTCGCTGGCGGACCGCGAACGTCTGTTCGGCTATCTCGAGGGCGGCGGCAAGATCATCCTCCCGGAACCTCAGGCCATGCTGACTCCAACAGCCAAGATGCCCGGGCTCGACGGCCGCAAGATGTCCAAGAGCTACAACAACGCGATCAGTCTGCGCTCGGAGCCGGCCGAGGTCGACGCACAGATCCGTACCATGCCCACCGATCCGGCCCGCGTGCGCCGAACCGATCCTGGCGATCCGGACAAGTGCCCCGTTTGGGCGCTGCACCAGGTGTACACGCCGGCATCGACCCGCGAGGAGCTCGCGGTCGGCTGCCGGACCGCCGGCATCGGCTGTGTCGACTGCAAGCGTCCGCTGATCGAGTCGGTGCTGGCGGAACTCGGCCCGATCCAGGAGCGGGCCCGCGAATATGCCTCCGATCCCGCGCTGGTAAAGAGCATTGTCACCGAGGGTTCCGAGGCGGCCCGCGAGGAAGCGCGGGAGACCCTTGAAGAGGTGCGCCGGGCGATGGGTCTGGATTATCTCCGCTGATGCCGCGCGCGTGGCTTGAGTTCCAGATGGATCCGGCGGCTCCGCGGGCTGCGGGCAGGATGGATCGGGGATGACCGACGCGGATGTCCTGGAGCGGGAACCGGAGGCCGCGGAGGCCGAATGGTCCTGCCGCGTTCACGGCAGCCCGCTCGGCGAGTTGCCGGCCGATCTCTACATTCCTCCCGACGCGCTGGAGGTTTTCCTCGAATCCTTCGAAGGGCCGCTGGATCTGCTTTTGTACCTGATCCGGCGCCAGAACCTCGACATCCTCTCGATACCGATCGCCGAGATCACCCGGCAATACATGGCCTACATCGACGTGATGCAGGCGCTGCGACTGGAACTGGCCGGGGAATACCTGGTGATGGCCGCGCTGCTCGCGGAGATCAAGTCGCGAATGCTTCTGCCGCGGCCTCCGGCGTCCACCGAGGAGGAAGAGGATCCGCGCCTCGCGCTGATCCGGCAGTTGCAGGAGTACGAGCGCTTCAAGACGGCCGCCGAGCGCATCGATGCGATGCCGCGGCTCGAGCGCGACGTCTTTCACGCCCACGCGGCGCGTGATGCCCTGCTGGGACCACCGGCCCCGGCGCCGGCAATGGAGGACCTGCTCGAAGCGCTGGTCGGCGTGCTGCGGCGGGCAAGCCTGCGTGCCCATCACCAGATCAGTGCCGAAGCACTCTCGGTGCGGGAGCGCATGGCGCGAATACTCGAGACCCTGGAGCACCAGGGATTCGTCGAATTCGTAAGCCTGCTGACGCTGGAAGAGGGGCGTCCGGGGGTGGTGGTGGCCTTTCTTGCGGTGCTGGAGCTGAGCAAGGCGGGCCTGCTGGAGTGGGGACAGAGCGAGGCTTTCGGACCGATCCAGGTCCGCCGTTGCGCGCCGGCCCCCAGCGCGGAATGAGCGACGTGGATAACACCGCCGCAGGGATCCCGCTGGCCCGGCTGGACCCGCCGGACATCGAACTGGTGCTGGAGGCCGTTCTTTTTGCGGCCTCCGAACCCGTGCCCCTGCAGGATCTGCTTACCGCCTGCGTATTGGGCGACGAAGGCATCGGCCGGGCAGAGGTCGAGGCGGCGCTGGAGCGACTGTCGGAGCACTACCACGACCGGTCGATCGAGCTGGTGCGCTCCGCTGGCGGATACCGGTTTCGGGTGCGCCAGCGTTTTTCCTCCCAGGTTCAGGCGGCGCAGCCGGACCGTCCGCAGCGCCTGTCGCGCGCGCTGCTTGAGACTCTGGCCATCATCGCCTACCGCCAGCCGGTGACGCGCGCGGAGATCGAGGACATCCGGGGCGTGGCGGTGAGCACCCAGATCATGCGCACGCTCACCGAGCGTGGCTGGGTGCATGTCGTTGGCCACAAGGAGGTTCCGGGGCGCCCTGGTCTGTACGCGACGACGCGCACGTTCCTGGACGACCTTGGCCTTGGTCGGCTGGATGAACTCCCGCCGCTGGATGCGCTCCGGGAACTGGTCGATCTGCCCGGCGAGGACGCCAGGGAGGCGCCGCGGCACGATGGCGGCGACGATAACCGGAACGCCGGCAGCGAACCCGCATCCGGCGGGTGACCGGCAGCGCATCCTAAATGCGGGGCGGGTCAAGGCTGGCCGGCTCAGAATCGCTCCACTTGGACTATATTCCTCCGTTGGGCCGCGTGGTGCGGCTTTGCCACGGGCCGCGCCGGTTGCTCGTTGACCCGGATGGCCGGCACCCCTGATGGTGCGTGATCCAGGAGATGTTCCAGGCATGTCGGAAAAGATCTTCTCAATAAGCAAGCTGGC
>PULL01000041.1 GCA_003550945.1 Thioalkalivibrio sp.
CCGCCGCGGCCGAGGCGGTGAGCCCGGACGGCGCGGCGCTCGGGCGGCAACTGCGCGAAGCGGCAACGCGGATGGGTCAGGTGGTCGCCGGCCAGCAGCGTGAGCGCCGGCAACGCCTGGAACAATGGCGGGCCCGCCTGCTCCGTGTGCACCCCGGGCGGCGGCTCGAACAGCATTTGCTTTGCGTCGACGAACTGCGCGGACGCCTGACCAGCAGCGTTACGGGGAACCGGGAACGACAGGTTTCCCGGCTGCGGCAACTCTCGCTGCAGCTGCAAGTGCACAACCCCGCCCAGCGCATCCAGGCGCTGCGTTCACAGCTCCGGCAGCAACAGCACCGATTGTGGCAGGCGCGCCCGGCCCGGCAACTGGTCCAGCAGCGGGATCGGCTCGAGGGGTTCAGAGGCCGGTTGCTGCGCGAGGTCCGGGACCAATTGCACCGGGATTCGGCGCGGCTTCAGGCTGCCGCCGGGCGCCTGCAGGCATTGTCGCCCGAAGGCGTGCTCGAACGCGGCTACAGCATCCTGTTGACCGCCGATCAGCGTGTGGTCCGCGAGGCCGATCCAAAGCTGGTCGGAACCCAGATGCAGGCGCGGCTCGCGCGCGGCACGCTCGATCTGCAGGTGCTGGATGCGACACCGCCACCGAAGGGACCGGGGCCGAAGCGGAAGAGACGGGCATGAGAGGCGGGTTGGACGGGGGTTCGTAGGGGAAGAGCGCAGCGTCATTCGGCGCTGGGTGATTGCGATGCCCTGGAATGCGCAGCAGCCCCGAGCACCGGACCGCGGATTACGGGCTGAGCGCCATTCCGCCCGAAGCGTCGTTCTTGGGTGTTGGACGCTAACTGTCATGGCCGTGGCGGGGTACCCCGAAGGATGAACAGTTGGGCCACGGGTACACACGGATAGGGCTTCAATCAAAAAACATCCGTATCCATCCGTGTCCATCCGTGGCCAGGAACGCCCTTTGACCCCTTTCCGTGCCTTCCGTGTGCTTCCGTGGCCAAATTTTCACGCTAATCAGAACAGCCGGCTGTGTTTGCAACGGCAGTCACGGCGAGGCTTTGGCCCCGGCAGCCGCGTGCCAGGCCACGAGGCTGGCCACATCCACGTACCCGGAAGCTGGCGCTATCCCGGCCTGCACGGTCACTGGGCTGTCCGGCTCACCAAGGCCATCCAGCACCGCGATCGCGCCCGAAAAATCCTGGTCGCGGGTATAGCCGTTGGTCGTCACCACGGTCGGCACGCCAGCCCCGAGTGAGGCGCGAAGTCCGTTCTCCGAATCCTCCAGCGCGACACAGGCCGCCGGCGGCAGGCCCAACTCCGAGAGCGCAACATCGAAAATGTCCGGCGCGGGCTTCTTCGCCGGCACGATGTCACCTGCCGCGATCACCTCGAACCAACCCGGGCCCTCCTCGCCGAGCGCGGTGCGCAGCAACGTGGTCACGTTATCGGGCGTGGTGGTGGTGGCGATCGCGAGGCGCAGACCCGCCACGCGCGCCTCCTGCAGCAGGCGCCGCACACCCGGCCGAAGCGGGATCGCGCCGGTCTGGAGCAGTGACAGGTAGTGGCGGGTTTTCGCTGCGTGCAGCGCCTTGATGCGCTCGTCGATTCCCGGTTCGCGCAGCAGGTCGGGCCAGTCCTCCGACAGATACAGGCGGATCCTCTCCTTCCCGCCCGTTACCCGCAACAGCTCGCCGTAACGGCCCTCGTCCCAGAACCAGTCGAGGCCCTCTTCTTCGAAGGCGCGGTTGAACGCGACCCGGTGACCGTCCCGCTCGGTATCGGCCAGGGTTCCGTCGACGTCGAATATGAGTGCGCTGAGCTTGTGCATCGAACTCTCCGCCAAATCCCGACAGAATGCGAACCGAAGTGGCTTCCACGTCTTCGAGGCTACGGGTCCGCAGAACAAAAAATTTGCACACCCCTGACGCTCAACCCTTGCCTGGGCGGGCTTACTCTGATAGTAAAGGCGCGCATTTCCATCCGGAGACCAGCAACCATGGCCGCAGACCCGAAGAAGACGAAGCCTTCATCCAAGCACATGGTGGCCAGCGGAATTGCTGCGTACGAGCCGGAGGCCGGCGAAGAGTACATGAGCAAGGAACAGCTGGCACATTTCCGGGAACTCCTCCTGGCCTGGAAACAGGAACTGATGGAGGAAGTGGATCGGACCGTGGGCCACATGAAACAGGAGGCGGCCAACTTCGCCGACCCCGCCGACCGCGCGACTCAGGAAGAGGAATTCGGCCTGGAACTGCGGGCGCGCGACCGCGAGCGGAAACTGTGCAAGAAGATCGACGAGTCCCTGCGCAACATCGAACTCGGCAATTACGGCTACTGTGAAGCCTGCGGGGTGGAGATTGGAATCCGCCGGCTGGAGGCGCGTCCCACCGCGACCCTGTGCATCGACTGCAAGACGCTGGCCGAGATCAAGGAGAAACAGATGGCGTGAGCGACCCTGCCGCAGCAGGGATCACAGCGCTTCGCCCCGGCCTCTTCTCTCCCGCTTCTTGACCGCCTACACGGGCCGTTTCGCACCCACGCCTTCGGGACCGCTGCACGCGGGCTCGCTAACCGCCGCGGTGGTGTCGTGGCTGGACGCCCGCAGCCAGCAGGGAAAATGGCACTTGCGGATCGACGATATCGATCGACCCAGAACCGTTGCCGGCGCCGCGGACGACATCCTGCGCACACTCGACGCCTACGGGCTCGGCTGGGACGGCCCGGTATCCCACCAGAGCGAGCGCGAGGCCGCTTATCGGGAATCCCTCGCGTTGCTGGAAGCGCGCGGCATGGTGTTCGCCTGCGCCTGCTCCCGGCAGGAGGTCGCGGCTGCCGGCATCGCGGGGCTGGAAGGACCGGTTTACCCGGGCACCTGCCGTCGGGGTGTTCCGCCGGGACGCAAGGGCCGCTCGATCCGGCTGCGTGCAGACCAGCGGTACTGGACGGTTACCGATCGGGGGCTCGGAACCGTCGGCTTTGATCTCGAGCGCCTCGGCGGCGACTTCGTGATTCGCCGGGCCGACGGTGTGTTCGCCTACCAGTTGGCGACCGTCGTCGACGACATCGCACTCGGGGTAACCGACGTGGTCCGCGGCATCGACCTGCTGGGCTCGGTGCCCCGGCAGCTCCAGATCTATCAGGCGCTGGGACACCCTCCGCCGCGTTACCTGCACCACCCGGTGGTGATCGCAGCGAACCGGCTGAAGCTGGCCAAGTCCACGGGTGCCGCGCCCGCAACGCGGCAGCAACCCGCAGCCCTGCTCGCGCGGATCCTCAACGCAATCGGCGTTCCCGGAATCGATCCCGGTTTCCGAGGCTCGAAGCCGGGCGTGATCGATGACCTGCTGGCACACGCGCAGCGCCACTGGAGCCCTGAACGGCTGCCGACCGCACCGATTCCGGCAGCACGGCTGCAGCCGGCGGGCTAAAGTCAGCGGTGATGCGAAGGAGCATGACAGGCCCACAAACCAGCCAGGCTAGCATTCGATGAAACACCACGAAACATCCATTTTTAGCGCTCGGGGCTGCTCGTGAGCCACGCAGCCAGCGTGCTCGTGCTGCTGATCGGCGTACTGCTGTTCCTGTCGCCGGTGGTGACCTGGGTTGCCGCGATCGGACCTGCGTGGTGGTGGCCCTTTGCCGGCTGGGCAGTGTTCGTCGGACTGATCGCGCTGACCATGCTCGGACGCCGTGACGCTTAGCCTGGGCCTTCTCTACGCGGTCGGGGTGGCCTACCTCGGGCTGCTGTTCGGCATCGCGTTCGCGGCGGAGCGCTCGAAGGCCTTCGGCAGTGTTGCCGGCAACGGCTGGGTGTACACGCTGTCGCTGGGCGTGTATGCCACCTCCTGGACCTTCTACGGCAATCTCGGCTTTCTCGAGACCCACGGCTATCTGTACCTGACGATTTACCTGGGCGTGACGCTCGCGTTCGCGGCCACCCCGTTCCTGTTGCGCCCGATGCTGAGGCTTGCGCGCGAGCATCAGCTGACCTCGCTGGCCGACCTGTTTGCCTTCCGTTACCGCAGCCGGCTCACCGGGCCGCTGGTCGCGCTGTTCATGCTCGCTGGCGTACTGCCCTACATCGCGCTGCAAATCAAGGCGGTTGCCGAATCGGCGGCGGTATTGACCGCAGACACGCCGCCGCAGCTGCTGGCGCTGACCTTCACCGCAACCATTGCACTGTTCGCGATCCTGTTCGGGGCACGACACATCTCGCCGCGTGAGAAGCACTCGGGCCTCGTGGTCGCGATCGCGTTCGAATCCTTGGTGAAGCTGGTCGCGCTGCTGGTGATCGCCGGGATCGCGCTGTTCGCGGTGTTCGGAGGGCTACGCGGTCTGGACACCTGGCTGGAATCGCATCCCGAGGCGGTCACCGCGCTCTACCAGCCGGTGCTCGAGGGCGGCTGGACCAGCCTGATGATACTGGCCTTCGCCGCCGCGTTCCTACTGCCGCGGCAGTTCCACATGCTGTTCACCGAAAACATCAACCCCGAGACGCTGAACCGCGCCGCCTGGGGTTTCCCGCTGTTCCTGCTGCTGCTGAATCTGCCGATGCCGCTGCTGTACTGGGCCGGGCAGGCCGCCGAACTGACGCAGGACACGAATTACTACGCGCTGGGGCTGGCCTCCTGGCTCGAGTCGCCGACCCTCGCACTGCTGATCTTCATCGGTGGTCTATCGGCAGCCAGCGCAATGATGATCGTCACCACGCTGGCGCTGGCCAACATGGGCATGAACTACCTGTCGCTGCCCGCCAGCCTGCGCGAGCGCCAGGGCCTGCCGGCGAACCTGTACCGCAACCTGCTCTGGGGGCGGCGCATCTGGATCGTACTGATCATCGCACTCGGCTACGGCTTCTATGGCCTGCTGCAGGTGATCGAGGGGCTCGCCCAACTGGGTCTGATCTCCTTCGCCGCGGTCGCACAGTTCCTGCCCGGGCTGTTCGGTCTGCTGTTGTGGCCGCGAGCCACCCGCGTCGGGTTCCTGCTCGGACTCGCGGCCGGGATCACCGGCTGGTTCTTCAGCCTGGTAACCCCCTTGCTCAGTAACGCCGGAATCTGGCCGCAGGCACCCCGTCTGCAGGAACTGGCCGCGGGTGGCGGCCTCGATCCCTGGACCTTCGCGCTGACGGTGAGCCTGGGCGCCAATGCCCTGCTGTTCATCCTCGGGTCATTGCTGTCGCGGCCCAACGAGCAGGAGATCGAGGCCGGGCAGGCCTGCTGCCCTCGCGAACCCATCTATACCGGCGTCGACCTGCCCCTGGCCCGGGACGTGCCGGAGATGGAGGCCGAGCTGGCGGCCACACTCGGCAATATGCCGGCCCGGCACGAGATACAGCGGGCACTGGACGACCTCGGTCTGCCGCGACACACGCGCTCGCGCCGCGATCTGCGGCGGCTGCGCGAGCGCATCGAGCGCAACCTCTCGGGGCTGCTCGGCCCGGTACTCGCGCGCATGATCGTGGACCAGCACCTGCGCCTGGACGCCGCCGGGCGTTCGAGCCTCGGCGAGAGCCTGCGCCGGGTCGAGCAGCAGCTCGAGGATGCGCGCCTGCCGCTCACCGGTCTCGCGGCCGAACTCGACGCGCTGCGCCGCTTCCACCGGCAGATCCTTCACGAATTGCCGCTGGGGGTGTGCAGTCTGACACCGGGCGGCGAGGTCACCGGCTGGAACCACGCACTGACCCGACTCACGGGCATCCCCACCGATGGCGCGGTCGGGCAACTCGTCGAACGGCTCGAGCGCCCCTGGGGCGGGCTGCTGCAGGCCTTTCTCGACAGCAACGACCGGCAGATCTACAAGCTGAACCTGGAGACCCGCCACGGCCCCCGCCGCCTGAACCTGCACAAATCGACGCTGGAGGTCACCGCGGGGCACCGCGAGGGGTACGTGATCCTGATCGAGGATGTTACCGCACGGGTGCAGCTGGAAAGTGAAGTCGCGCACGGCGACCGGCTCGCGTCGATCGGGCGCTTTGCAGCGGGGGTTGCGCACGAGATCGGCAACCCGCTCGCGGGCATCGCCTCTCTGGCGCAGACCCTTCCCCTGGAAGACGACCCGCGTGAGATCCGCGACATCGCGGACGACATCATTGGCCAAACCCGACGCATAAACGCGATCGTGCAGTCGTTGATCGCGTTCGCCCATTCGGACACACCGCCGCGCAACCGCTTCGAGGCCGTCGATCTCGCCGACCTCGTCGACGAGGCCATACGCCTGACCCGTCTCGCCGGACGCAAGGACATCCGCTACGAACTGGACGAACTCGAGGGACTGGCCGTGCTGGGCGCGCGCCCGAAGCTGTTGCAGGTCTTCATCAACCTGCTGACCAACGCCGAACAGGCATCTCCGGCCAATGCGCGCATACGCATCGGTGCCCAGAAGACGGGCTCGAAAATCCGCATCAGCATTCAGGACGAAGGCCCGG
>PULL01000095.1 GCA_003550945.1 Thioalkalivibrio sp.
GCAGCGGTGCTGAGCGCTGCGGCGGACCGTCCGGACAAGCAGCTGATCGAAACGGTGGTGCTGCGCTCGCTGAGCCAGGCGGTCTACGGGCCCAGCCTCAGCGGGCACTTCGGTCTGGCGCTGGAGGACTACGCGCACTTCACCTCGCCGATCCGGCGCTATCCCGACCTGCTCGTGCACCGCGGCATCCGCCACCTGCTGCGCAAGGGCAAGGCATCGGACTTCGCCTATTCGCACCTCGAAATGGAGACGCTCGGCGAACACTGCTCGATGACCGAGCGCCGCGCGGACGACGCCACCCGCGATGCGATCGCCTGGCTCAAGGCCGAGTACATGGAGGACAAGGTCGGCGACGTGTTCGACGGCGTGGTGTCGGGCGTCACCGGGTTTGGCCTGTTCGTCGAGATCGTCGATGTGTTCATCGACGGCTTGGTCCACGTGACCAGTCTTGACAACGATTTCTATCACTTCGACCCCATCCGCCACCGGCTGACCGGCGAGCGCGGGGGGCGGGTGTTCCGGATCGGGGACCGGTTGCGCGTGCAGGTGATCCGCGTGAGCCTCGACGACCGCAAGATCGATCTGCGCCTGGTGGATGACGAACCGGCCCCGCCGGCCGGGAGTAAGCGGCGTGGGAAAGCGCCGGCGGCGGAACGCGACAGCGAGCAGGCGTCGCCGAAGCGCGGAGCCCGGCGGCGAAGATCCGCGGGTGGCGAGACCGGTCGCGATCGTCGGCCCGAAGCTGCGGTCCCGAAGCCGGACAGCCGCGAGACGAAGCGCGGCCGGGGTTCCGAACCTGCGACGTCGGCGCCGCGGGGCCCCGAGGAGAAGCGGTCGCTGGCCTCCGCTCGCCCGGCGCAGGCCGACACCGACGCACGTGCACCCAGGCGGCGTGGTCGTGGCCCCGCCAAGTCGGAGGATCCCGGCGCGACCAGCGCGGCGCCGGACCGGGCGGCGCGCCCGGCGGCTGCCCCCGACGCGGCTGCGCGCCCGGAAGCCGAGGCGGCCGAAAGTACTGCCCCGCGGCGCCGGCGCCGGCGCACCCAGCCTGAGGGCGAGGTGGCGCTGCTGATCCGACCCTCGGCGAGGTCGAAGTCGGGCGCGGATACCGCCGGGCCGGCGGGTCCGAGCGATGCCGGCGACGGAGACCGTGGCGGCGCGGACACGGGGCGCGGGCGTTCCGGTCGGCGGAGGCGGCGAAATTCGTGAGCCGGGACGAGGTCGTCGGCGGGCTGCACGCGGTGGAGTCGCTGCTGGCGCACGCGCCCGAACGGGTCAAGCGCCTGCAGGTGGCGGCGGATGCGGGCGATGCCCGACTGGCAGGCATTGTCGCGCGGGCCCAGGGCATGGGGATCAGTGTCGAACGGCTGCGCCGGGACCGGCTCGACCGCGGTCACGAGGGCCTCAGGCACCAGGGCGTGGTGGCGTTCACGCGGCCGCGGCCCCGGGCCGGAGAGGCCGAGCTCGAAAACCTGGTGGCGCAGGGAGGGAACCTGTTCCTCGCGCTCGACGGCGTGACCGATCCGCACAACCTCGGCGCCTGCCTGCGTAGCGCCGATGCGGCCGGTGCCAGCGCGGTGATCGTGCCGCGGGACCGCAGCGCGGCGCTGACACCGGCCGCCGCGAAGGCGGCCTCGGGCGCCGCCGAGACGATGCCGCTGGTGGCGGTGGTGAACCTCGCACGCACGCTGCGCCAGCTGCGCGATGCCGGGCTGTGGGTGGTCGGGCTGGCCGGTGACGTCGGTGCGCCGCTTTACCAGTTCGACCTGGCTTTGCCGACGGTGCTGGTGCTGGGCGCGGAGGGCGAGGGCCTGCGCCGCCTGACCCGCGAGAACTGTGATCAACTTGCCGCGATCCCGATGGCCGGCAGCGTTTCCAGCCTGAACGTGTCGGTGGCCGCGGGCGTGGCCCTGTTCGAGGCCGTGCGCCAGCGCTCCGCTGCCCGAGTCGGCACGTGAGCGGACTGAGGATCGTCGGGTTCCGCGCTTGTGTGGGGCGCCGGGATCGCCTATCATTTCGCGCTTTTCTCGCCGGTTTCGGCGACTTCTTGCCTCACCGACGGGGTCGGTCCCTCAGGGGATTTCCCGCCTCGGACGGGAGGCTGTTACCCGTAAGGAGTGAACTGCATGCGTCATTATGAAGTGGTGTTCATGGTCCACCCGGACCAGAGCGAGCAGGTTCCGGCGATGATCGAGCGCTATCGCGGCATCGTCGAGGCCCAGGAGGGCGTTGTGCACCGCCTGGAAGACTGGGGCCGCCGTCAGCTGGCCTACCCGATCCAGAAGCTGGTGAAGGCGCATTACGTGCTGATGAACGTCGAGGCGGGCGAAGAGGCCGTCGAGGAACTGGTCAGCGCCTTCCGTTTCAACGACGCCGTGCTGCGGCACCTGGTGATGCGGATGGAAAAGGGCGAGACCGAGCCCTCGCCGCTGGCGAAGGGTCGCGAGGAGGAAGAGAGTGCGAAGGGTCGCGGGCGCCGCGACGATCGCGCGGATCGCGATGACGACGAGGACGAGGAAGAAACGTCCGGCAGCCGCCGCGCCTGATCCGTTCCCCGTCGCCGCTTCCCTTCAAATCCATTCGAGGAGTCACAGCCATGGCCCGTTTTTCCCGTCGCCGCAAGTACTGCCGCTTCACCGCGGAAGGCATCGAGTACATTGATTACAAGGACCTGAACCTGCTCAGGAATTTCATCACCGAAACCGGCAAGATCGTGCCCAGCCGGGTGACCGGCACCAGCGCGAAGTACCAGCGCCAGTTGGCGACCGCCGTGAAGCGCGCCCGTTTCCTGGCCCTGCTGCCGTACACCGACAACCACTTCTGACGCCCGCGGGAGCGCAGGGGACGCCAATGCGCGTATTGGCCGACTTTGCCATGCAGGGCCGCTGGCGCGCCGTTGGCGCGGCGGCGGGCCTGGGCGTGCTCGGCATCTTCATTCCGCCGATCGCGATTCTCAGCGGTGCGGTGGTGGCCCTGGTCGCGCTGCGGCTCGGTTTGGGGCAGGCGCTGTTCGTGGCCGGCTTTGCCGCGCTGATCCTCGGTGCGCTGATCTTCGCGATGATGGGTGGGTCGCCGTTGATCGGGATGATGGCGGGTCTCGCGCAGTGGCTGCCGGTGGCCGCGATGGGCGAGGTTCTGCGCCAGTCCGTCTCGTGGCGCGCGACCTTGTCCATGGCCGCGCTCGTGGCCGGCGGGCTGGTGCTTGTGGCGCGGCTGCTGGTCCCGGATCTCGAGGGCGCCTGGGTTGTAGCGGGTCAGAACATGCTGGCGCCCTTCGTCGAGAGCGGGGCGGTGGGCACGGAGGAACTTGAAGCGGCGCTGACCACCATTGCGCCGTTCCTGACCGGTCTGCTGGCCGGGATCTTCCTGCTCAGCATGGTGCTGAGCCTGATCATTGCCCGTTACTGGCAGGCGCTGCTGTACAACCCGGGGGCCTTCGGCGCTGAATTCCGCGAACTGCAGCTCGGGCGCAACCTCGCGATCGCGGTCGTGGTGCTGGCGCTGTTCGGGCAGCTGGCGGGTGTGCCGCTGGCGATGGAACTCGCGTTCATTCTCGGCGTACTGTTCTTCATCCAGGGTCTCGCGGTGATGCACGGACTCACCCACACCCAGGGCATGAGCAACTTCTGGCTGGTCGGGATGTACGTGCTGATGGTGCTGGCGTTGCCGCAGATGTTCCTGCTGATCGCGGCACTTGGCGCGATCGACGGTGTGGCGCGACTCCGTGAGCGGTTTCCCGCGCGGGGCAGCAACGAGCCGGACTGAACCGAGCCATCCGGCGGGTGGGCGTGTACACTCTGCGCAGTCGGCGTGCACTCTTTCAACGCTTCAAACGTATTACAGGAAAACCAAGATGGAAGTCATTCTGCTGGAAAAGATCGACAACCTGGGCGGCCTCGGCGACAAGGTCCGCGTTCGCCCGGGTTATGCCCGCAACTACCTGCTGCCCCAGGGCAAGGCCAAGTTCGCCACCGCGGAGAACATCGCCGAGTTCGAGGCGCGCCGCGCGGAGCTGGAACGGGCGGCGGCCGAGGCGTTGGCGGCTGCCGAAACGCGTCGCGAGTCGCTTGCCGGCATGGTGATCGAATTGAAGGCCAAGGCCGGCGGCGAAGGCAAGCTGTTCGGTTCGATCGGGGCCAGTGACATCGCGGATGCGGTGACCGCCCGTGGCGTGGAGGTGGAGAAGCGCGAGGTGCGCCTGCCCGAAGGGCCGCTGCGCCAGGTCGGCGAGTACGAGATCGAACTGCACCTGCACGCCGACGTGAACGCGGAGATCCGCGTGATCGTGATCGGCGAGGAGTGAGCGGATTCCGGTGCCGGTCTGGAAACGGGCTGGCACCACCATTCGCTTCTAGCTCAAGGCGTTGATGACCCAGGGTCTGCGCGTTCCACCGCATTCGGTCGAGGCCGAACAGTCGGTTCTCGGCGGCCTGATGCTGGACAACGACGCCTGGGACCGCATCGCCGACCATATCGTCGCGGAGGATTTCTACCGCCACGATCACCGCCTGATCTTCCGCGCGGTCGCCGCGCTGGCGGAGCGCAACGCTCCGTTCGACATGGTGACGGTCGCGGAGCAGCTGCAGCACAGCGGCGATCTGCAGGATGCCGGCGGACTCGCCTACCTCGGGCAGCTTGCGAGCCAGACGCCGAGCGCCGCGAACATCAAGGCCTATGCGGACATCGTCCGCGACCGTTCCGTGCTGCGCTCCCTGATCTCGGTCGGCACCGAGGTCGCCGATTCGGCCTTCGCGCCGGAGGGCCGCGCCACCCGGGAGCTGCTGGATCTGGCCGAACAGAAAGTCTTTTCGATCGCCGAGCGCGGCACCCGGGGTAACCAGGGTTTTCGCGGGATGAAGCCGCTGCTGGCCGCCGCGGTCGAGCAGATCGAGCACCTCTACGAGACCAAGAGCCCGATCACCGGCATCCCCACCGGCTACCAGGACCTCGACGAACTCACCTCCGGGCTGCATCCTGGCGACCTCGTGATCGTCGCCGGGCGGCCCTCGATGGGCAAGACCAGCTTTGCGATCAACATCGCCGAGTACGTGGCGATCAAGACATCGAAGCCGATTGCGGTATTCAGCATGGAGATGCCCGGGGAGCAGATCGCGATGCGCCTGCTGTCGTCGATGGGGCGCATCAACCAGCAGCGGCTGCGTTCGGGGCGGCTGGAAGACGCCGACTGGCCGCGCTTGACCAGCGCGGTGTCGATGCTGTCCGAGGCCAAGCTGTTCATCGACGACACCCCGGCGCTGTCGCCCACCGAGTTGCGCGCGCGCTCCCGCCGGCTGATGCGCGAGCACAAGGGGCTGGGCCTGATCGTCGTCGATTACCTGCAGCTGATGCAGTCCCCGGGCACCCGCGAGAACCGGGCGACCGAGATCTCCGAGATCTCCCGCTCGCTGAAGGCACTGGCGAAGGAACTGAACGTCCCGATGATCGCACTCTCCCAGCTCAACCGCTCGCTGGAGCAGCGCCCGAACAAGCGCCCGGTGATGTCGGATCTTCGCGAATCGGGCGCAATCGAACAGGATGCTGATTTAATTATGTTTGTTTACCGCGACGAGGTGTACAACGAGGACAGCGCGGACAAGGGTGTCGCGGAGATCATCGTCGCGAAGCAGCGCAACGGGCCGATCGGCACCGTGCGGCTGACCTTCCGGGGACAGTACACCCGTTTCGAGAATTACCATCCCGACGTTTACGGGGTCGGCGCCGAGGCGTGAGGCGCGTGGCCGTCATGCGCAGAAGCGCGACGGCGCTGCGCCACAATCTGGCGCGGGCCTTGACACTTGCGCCGGGCCGGAAGGTCTGGGCGGTGATCAAGGCCGACGGCTACGGCCACGGGATGGAATGGGCGGCTGCCGAGCTGGCGGGGCTGGCACACGGATTTTCCGTCTCCTGCGTCGAAGAGGCGCTGGCCCTGCGCGAGAGCGGTGCCGACGCGCCGATCCTCGTGTTGCAGGGCGCGCGCACGGCTGCCGAGTGGGACCTCTGTGCCCGCCATGACCTGCAGCCGGTGCTGCACGACGAGGCCCAGTTGCCCGTGCTGGCCGCCTTCAGCGGTGAGCTTTCCGGGCTTTGGATCAAGCTCGACACGGGCATGCACCGCCTCGGCTTTGCACCGCTGAAGGCGCAGGCGCTGTACCAGCAGCTGCGCAATCATCCTGCCGCACGGCGTGGCCTGCACTGGCTCACCCATCTGGCCTGCGCCGATCAGCCCGCGCATCCACTGAACCGAAAGCAGCTGGACCGGTTTGCCCATGCGGCAGCCGAGCTGCCCGGCCAACGCAGCGTCGCGAATTCCGCGCTGGTGATGTCGGGAGGCGCCGCGGCGTTCACGCGGGCCGAGTGGATCCGACCGGGGATCATGCTCTATGGCGCGAGTCCGCTGGAGGCTGCGCTGGGTCCCGAACTCGA
>PULL01000248.1 GCA_003550945.1 Thioalkalivibrio sp.
CGTGCCGGCCGCGATCGTCCGGGCCGGTGCTGCAGGCGCCGTCCCGATAGAACCCGGTGACCGGATCGCCGTCGGAACAGGGCACCAGTGGCTGCCCCAGCACGTTCAGATCCCGGTCCCGCCCCCCTGGTCCACCGTCCATCCCGCTGTCCTCCCCGCCCCACCCAGTCCCCCCGCACAGTACCACCACTCCGGGGTCGGACCAAGAAAAGTGTTTGAAAAAACACACAAAAAGCGCACAAAACCGGGTGTTTTTCGGCCTTAAGAGGGTGTTTTTGGCCCCGAAAACGGCCCGATAAGGACGGGCTCAGGTGCGAGTGGATCGCGGGGTGCGGGAATACGTGCCAGGAGAGGGGACGCCGGTCTTGCCGAGCCATTTGGGCCCCGAAAAGGGGCCTTCAAGGCCATTTTCGGGGCTGAAACGAGGCCATTATCGAATCGTTTCAGTCACTTGGCTTGGTCCGACCCCCGGCGCCTCCGGCGCAAAAAAAACCGCCCCGGGGGGCGGTTGGATCGCGATGGGCCGGTCTTACTGCCGGGTCCAGGCGCTGTAGCCGTCGGTGTTGCCTTCGAGGCCGTCGTTGTAGCCGGCGTCGTAGGCGTCCGTGACCCGCTGCTCCTCGAGCTTGGGGTTGTGGAGAAAGCCGGTCTGCCAGCCGAGCACGTAGGCGGGATCGACGCCAGCGCTTTCCATCTTGGTCGATGCTTCGTAGTAGGTCTTCTTGTCCATGCCACTCTCCTCCAAATCAGGTTTCGTTCGGTCCGGTGCCCGGCAGCGCGTGCAGTCCCGCGGCGGTGCCCCGTGCGGGTTCCGGCGGGGAGCCGCCGGTTGCCGGGACGGGCGGGAACGGGATCGCACCGGTCCATTGCTAAACGGAGCCGAGTATAGGGAAGCCGGGCCGGGCACCGTATATCCCGATCGAGAGGGTTAACGCCCAGGCCTGGTTGCTGCACCATGCACGGTCCCGGAACCGGGCCCACGCGGCTGCGTTCGCCCGGCCTGGGTGGCCAACCCACGACTATCCGGATGGATCATGCAACTTTCCGATGACGACCAGATGAGCTTCGAGAGCGGTGTTGCGGCCTTCGAGGCCAAGCACTTCGCTCGTGCGATGCAGTTTCTTTACCCGCTCGCCGAGGCCGGCATGGCCGAGGCCCAGTACCGCGTGGCGATCATGTGCCAGAACGGGCTGGGCGTGGTCCGCAAGCCCGAGGAGGCGGTGAAGTGGATGCGCGCCGCCGCCGAGCAGGGCAACCCGATGGCCCAGCACGGACTCGGCTTCATGTACCTCGAAGGCGACTGCGTGGAGAAAGAGGCTGCGCAGGCGGTGCATTGGTTCGAAAAGGCCGCCGAGCAGGGGCTGGCCGGCTCCAAGACGACGCTGGCGCTGATGTACGCCCAGGGCTCCGGGGTCGAGAAGGATCCCGAGGCGGCGCGGCGCTGGTACCTCTCCGCCGGCTTCGACCCCGACGAGCTGGACTCGCTGAAGGGCTGAGTCGGCCATCCAGCGACGAGCCGAGACTGCGATGACCCGGGTCCGCCTGTACCGCATCGAGACCTGCCCGTACTGCGACCGGGCGGAGCGCCTGCTGCAGCGGCGCGGGGTCGGCGACCGGCTCGACATCATCCGCATCGACGATTCCCGCAAGGGCTTCGCCGAAATGGCGCGCCTCACCGGCCAGCGGACCGTGCCGCAGGTGTTCATCGGGGACCGCCACGTCGGCGGCTTCGATGACCTCGTCGAGCTGGATATGGAAGGCGAACTCGACGAACTGCTTGCGGCGGTCCGCAATCCCTGACCGAAGGACGGAACAGCATGGACAACTACCCCCTCTTCATGAAGCTTACCGACCGCCCCTGCCTGGTGGTGGGCGGCGGCAACGTGGCGATGCGCAAGGTCACGCTGCTGCGCAAGGCCGGCGCCCGGGTGACCGTGGTCGCCCCGGAGCTCTGCCGCGAGCTGGCCGAGCTGCGCGATGCCGGTGAGATCGAGCACCTGCCGCGGCGCTTCGAGGACGGCGACATCGCACAGCGCGTGCTGGTGGTCGCGTCCACGGACGACGAGGACGTGAACCGCCACATCTCCGAGGTCGCCACCGCCGCCTTCGTGCCGGTGAACGTGGTCGACCGCCCGGAACTGTGCACCTTCATCACGCCGTCGATGATCGACCGCTCGCCGCTGCAGATCGCGATCTCCACCGGTGGTGCCTCGCCGGTGCTGGCCCGGCTGCTGCGTTCGCGGATCGAGAGCTTCATCCCGGCGACCTATGGGCGGCTGGCCGGCATGCTCGAGACCGTCCGGGACCGGGCGAAGGCGCGCTTGCCGAACACCGAACTGCGGCGGCGCTTCTGGGAGCGCCTGCTCGAAGGTCCGATGACCGAACTGGTGCTCTCCGGGCGCGACGACGCGGCGCGCGAGATCCTCGACAACGCGCTGGACGAGGGCCTGGACCGCCGCGACGGTGGCGGCGAGGTGTTCCTCGTGGGCGCCGGCCCCGGCGACCCCGATCTGCTGACCTTCCGCGCGCTGCGCCTGATGCAGCTCGCCGACGTGGTGGTCTACGACAACCTCGTCTCGCCGGCGATCCTGGAACTGGTGCGCCGCGACGCCGAGATGATCTACGCCGGCAAGCGCCGCAACGAGCACACATTGCCGCAGGAGGACATCAACCGCCTGCTGGTGAAGCTCGCGAAGGAGGGCAACCGCGTGCTGCGCCTGAAGGGCGGCGACCCGTTCATCTTCGGTCGCGGCGGCGAGGAGATCGATACCCTGCGTCAGGAGGGCATTCCGTTCCAGGTGGTGCCCGGCGTCACCGCGGCCGCCGGCTGTGCCTCCTTCGCCGGCATCCCGCTGACCCACCGCGACTACGCGCAGTCGCTGATCTTCGCGACCGGGCACCTGAAGAACGGCACCATCGACCTGAACTGGGACATGCTCGCGCAGCCCGCGCAGACCGTGGTGTTCTACATGGGCCTGCTCGGACTGCCGATCATCTGCCGCGAACTGAAGGCCCACGGCCGCCCGGGCACGACGCCGGCCGCGCTGGTGGAGCAGGGCACCACGCAGAACCAGCGGGTGCTGGTCGGCACGCTCGATACGCTGCCGGATCTGGTCAAGGAGCATGACGTCCAGCCGCCGACGCTGATCATCGTCGGCGAGGTCGTCGCGCTGCACGAACGCCTGAAGTGGTTCCGCCCCGGTTCCGACCACACCGCGCACAGCCTGTTCAGCAGCCACGGCCACGCGGCCCCGGCGATGGCGGCCGCCGCGGCGGAAGAAGGGCAGCCGGCGTGAACATGAACCTGCCCGACATGGGGGGCTGCTCCAGCAGCGAACCCTTTGCGCTGCGGGTTCTCGGCGACAGCATGGCGCCCGAGTTCGAACACGGCGTGATCATCATCGTCGATCCGTCGGCGACGGCCGAGAACGGCAGCTACGTGGTCGCGCGCATGGAAGACGACGAATACCTGTTCCGGCAGTTGCAGATCGAGGACGGCACCTACTACCTGGCCGCGTTGCAGGAAGACCAGCGGCGTCTGGAGATCACGGGGCCCGAGGCGATCATCGGCGTGGTGGTCCAGCGCGCCGGACGCCGGCGCTCGCAGCACAAGCATTACGCCTGAGGGGTTGTGGGCGGCCTGCGGCCGCGCTCCGGTTGTGGAGCCGGTTGGCCGCGCCTCTCGCGAGCCGGCATCGCCGCCGCAAGGGCGCGACGAGGAGGGAACGGCCGCCCGGCCGCGATCGAGCGCCGTGTCGGCCTGGATTCGGGCGCCGGTCTCAGGTGCTGTCCGCCGGGCGGGGCACGCTGCCGCTCAGCCCATGCTGCACGGCCAGCACGGCGGCCTCGACCCGCGAGTGCACACCGAGCTTGCGCAGGATCGCCTTCACGTGCAGTTTCACCGTGCCGTCGGAAATCCCGAGATTGCGCGCGATCACCTTGTTGCTCTGGCCCTCGGCCAGAAGATTCAGGATCTCGCCCTCGCGCGGGGTCAGCGCGTCGAACGGTCCGGCGGCCTGCTCGATCGCCTCCGGCTGCCCCTGCACCACGCGCACCAGCAATTGCGCGAGGTGCGGTGCGACCACCGTCTTGCCCTGGATGATCTCCTCCAGCGCGTCGACGAGGTCGCCGGGTTCCATTTCTTTCAGCAGGTAGCCCTGCGCACCGTTGCGCAGGCACTCGATCAGGTCGTTTTCCTCGGTGCTGGTGGTCAGCATCACGATCGGCATGCGCAGCCCGCCCTGGCGGAGCCGCCGCAGCACCTCCAGCCCGCTCATGCCCGGCATGCGCATATCGAGCAGGATCACGTCGGGCAGCAACTCGCGCGCCAGCCGGATTCCGGTCTCGCCGTCGCCGACCGCGCCCACGGTCTCGATGTTGCGCCGGCTCAGCAGTTCCTGCAGTCCCTCGCGGAACAGGGTGTGGTCGTCGATCAGCAGCACGCGCTGGTTCATGAAGTCACCTGCAGACGCGGTGGCTGGAACTCGACCGTCTGCGGCCGGGGATGCTGGAAGCGCAGCGTCACCCGCGTGCCTTCGCCCGGCTCGGTCTCGATGCCAAACTCGCCGTGCAGGCGCGCCGCCCGTTCCTGCATCACGCTGAGCCCGATGTGCTCGCCGGGGTGTCCGCTGGCGACGCCTTCGATCCCGACCCCGTCGTCCTCGATCATCACCAGGAACGCCCCGTCACCGTCGGCACGCAGCAGGACCCGGACGTTCTGGGCCTGTGCGTGCTTGCGGATGTTGCACAGGGACTCCTGCACGATGCGCAGGACCTCGGTCTCCATCTCGATCGGGAGCGGCCGATCCCGCCATTCCTGCTGCAGGTAGATGCCGATCCCGGTTTCGGCGCGGAATTCGTTCACGGTCTTCTCGATCGCCGCGACCAGCCCCTCGCGGTGCGCCGGGGCCCGGAACTGGCTGATGATTTCGCGCAGTTCGAGGTTGGCACGGTTCAGGTTCTCCCGGATCAGCGCAACCTCGCGGTTCAGTCCGGGGCGCTCCCGGTCGCCCAGCGACTCCTCCAGCGCCCCGACCCGGAAGCCGAGGCTGGCCAGGGTCTGCGCCAGCGAGTCGTGCAGCTCGTGCGCGAGGTGGGTCCGTTCCTCCATGATGCTCAGGCGCTGCGCCTCCGCGTCGAGGCGGGCCTTTTCGATCGCCATGCCCAGGTGCCGGCCGATGCTGGTCAGCAGGTTGTCCATGTCCTCGCCCAGGTTTTCCGGCCATTCGTCCAGGAACAGGCTGTACACGCCCAGCGTGCGTCCCTGGTGCTGCAACGGCACGGCCAGCATCGCCGGTTCCTCGCCGTCCTGCTCGTCGCAGACCCGGCCGCACTCGTGCACGTTGGCCTTCCACAGCGTCTCGCTGCCGGCCACCACCTTGCCGCAGACGCAGCGCCCGATCGGCAGGGTGTCGCGGCAGTGGGTGTTGTTGGCTTCGAAGCCGAGGTTCGCGACCAGACGCATCTGGCCGTCGGGCGTCAGCAGCCGCGCGGTGGCGGCCCGCGCACCGAGGGTCCGCTTCAGGCTGTACAGGAACCGGGTCAGCAGGTCGTCGAGGTCGCGCGAGATGTTGATGCTGGCGGCTACGTCGTACAGCACCTCCAGGGTGTGCGACTTGTCCTGCAGGCGCCGCGTCTGGGTGTTGACCTCCTCGCGCATGTCCCGGGTCAGGCGCTGCAGTTGTTCGGTCAGCGCGTTCACGTCCCGGGCCAGCTCCGCGAACTCGCCGGTGACCGGCACCGGAATGCGGGCCGCGAGATTGCCGCCGCGCACCCGCTGGGCCCAGTGTCGCAGGTGAAACAGCGGCGCCACCAGGTGGTGGTAGATCACCACCGGCACGGTCAGGGTTGCGAGAAACCCCACCCAGAGCACGAAGGAGTGGACGGTCAGGTAGGGGATCGACGACCAGGTGGTGAAGATCACCCAGGCATTCATCGCCAGCGCGATCAGCAGCGCCCCGCCGATCACCGCCAGCGGCAGGAACATGTGGTTCTTCATCATGCCCCGGGCCTTGTGGTGCCAGCCGTTCGCGGGACGGATCAGCCAGTTGGCGACGCCTGCCGGGCCGCGCGGTGGCGGCGGTCTCACGGGAATCTTCATCGGCTCGTCTCCTCCGGCAGACCACGATGCCGGTTACCGCGCCTGCGGGCCTCCCCCCGCTGTGCGGGAGCCGCCGCGTCGTCGTGTGATCGCCGCCGGATCGGCGCAGAATCCGGTCGCGTCGCCCCCGATCGAGGTCGCGGGACGCTTTTCAGTGTCCGGGCCTGGCCCACCCAAGTCAAAGATTTTCGTACGTTCCGCGCTTGTTTGGCCGAAGACCTCGAACGGTTCCTGTGGTCGCGGCGCCGTGTCGTGCTCCCAGACGGCGGCGCCGAATTCTAGCCCAAACCC
>PULL01000258.1 GCA_003550945.1 Thioalkalivibrio sp.
ACGGTGATCGGCGATAACGGGGACAGATTTATAAATCTATCCCCGTTATTGGTCCACCCCAACCCTCCCCCGCAAGCGGGGGAGGGAGCTTTCATCGTCACCAAAGGACGGGGGCGCCCGCCGCTCAGGGCAGCGGCCCGGTCCAGGCTCCCTGTGCGGTCGGCAGGTCCTCGCTCTCCCAGAGCTTGATGCCGCCGGCGATGTTCACCACATTCGCGAAGCCCATCTGCTCCAGCACCACCGCCGCGAAAGCCGAGCGCGCGCCGGTCGAACACAGCAGCGCCAGCGGCCGCTCCCGGGCTTCGCAGAGCGCGTCGATCCGATGCGGACCCTGCGGGTCCGCAGCCCCTTCCAGCAGGCCGCGCGGGATCAGCACCGATCCCGGAACGTGCAGCCGCTCGTATTCGTAGGGCTCGCGCACGTCCACGATCAACCACGGCTCGCCATCCTCCATCGCCTCGGCCAACTCGTCCGGCGCGACCTCGCGGATCTTCGCGCGCGCCTCGGTAACCAGATCCGCAAGGGTTTTCACGGCAGCGGCCTGAACGGGATCCTCCACCATCAGATCGCCTCCAGCAGGGTCTCGAGCGCGTATTCGGGCGGCGCGCAGGACGTGCCGCGGCACAGGTAGGCAACGACCCGGTCGGAAGCGGTCGGATGCCCGCACTTGCCCGCAAGCGCCTGCGGCAACCCCTTGGCCTCGGCCGGCAGGCGGTACACCCAGGCCAGGCGGTTGTGTTCCCGAAGCGCACGCTGCCAATCGCGCGCAATCGCGTCCGGCCCGCGCAGAATCACCAGCGGAGGGGGCTCGCGGTGCAGATCGGCGGCCTGCAACAGGCTCATGTGCGCCAGCGGCGCCTCCGCCGAAAGCGGGCCACCGTTCGCAAGGGCACCCTCGGCCGCCTCGATGAAACGCGGCTCGACCAGCAGGTAGCCGAGTTGCAGCAAGGCCTGCGCGGCCACGCCGTTACCTGAGGCCATGGCGTCGTCGGCGTAAACCTTCGGACGCTGGATCAAAGCCTCGTGATCGGCAGCCGTGTAGAAGAAACCGCCGTCCTTCGGATCCAGGAAATCGCGCAGCAGGATGCCGGCCAGGGTCCGGGCCCATTCCAGCCACTCCAGGCTCCAGCGCGCACGCAGCAGATCCAGCGCCGCGGCCAGCAGCAACGCATGGTCGTCCAGGTAGGCGCGCGGCATCGGAGTGTCCGCACCCGCTCGGTAGCTTGCGAACAGGCGTCCGTCGCGCCAAAGCAGATGCCGCACCGCACGCATGGCGTCCTCCGCGCGGTCGACCCATTCGGGCCGTTCCAGGCTCTCGCCCGCCTGGACCAGACCGGAGACCATCAGCGCGTTCCACGAGGTCAGGATCTTTTCGTCCCGGTGCGGGCGCGGCCGCTGGTCCCGCGCGGCGAGCAGCTTCTCCCGCGCCGAATCCAGCAGAGTGTCGCCGGCATGCTCGTCCAGCCCCAGGGACTGCGCCACGGATGCCGCGGATACACGCTCGTACAGGTGCCAGCGGCCCTCGAAATTCGGGGATGCGTCGAGACCCCAGACCCAGCTTGAGAATTCCCACTCCTCCGGTGCGAGCAGTCCCCTGACCTCGTCCGGGGTCCAAACGTAGAAGCGCCCCTCCTCTCCCTCGGAATCCGCATCGAGGCTGGAATAGAACGCGCCGCTCGCGTCGGTCATTTCCCGCACCAGCCAACCCACGGTCTGCTCGACCACCTGCCGCGATCGTGGATCGCCACGGCCGGCCTGCCGCGCGTACAGCCCGAGCAGCGGCCCGTTGTCGTAGAGCATCTTCTCGAAGTGGGGGATCATCCAGTAGTCGTCGACCGAGTAGCGGCAGAAGCCCCCGCCCACCTGGTCGAAAATACCGCCGCGCGCCATCGCGTCGAGGGTCTGCCCGAGCATCTCCCCGGCACGGGCGTCGCCGTGACGGGCTTCCTGCCACGCGAGCCATTCCAGCGTGGACGGGTGCGGAAACTTGGGCGCCTTTCCGAATCCCGCGTATCGGCTGTCGAAGGTCCGTGCCAGCTCCGCCGCAGCGCCGTCGGTCGCCTCCGGGCCCGGGATGCTGCCCCCTTGGGGCGTGTACATCCGCGTCAGCGCCTCCTGCAGCGACGCGTTCTGGGCGGCGATGTCCTCCGGGTGCTCCGCGAGAAAATCCGCAACCCGGTTCAGCACGTCGATGAACGCCGGCAACCCGTGCCGCGCCTCTTTCGGGAAATAGGTCCCTGCGAAGAACGGGACCTGGTCCGGCGTCAGGATTACCGTCAGCGGCCATCCCCCCGGCCGGCGCGCGAGCAGCATGTGCGCGTTCTGGTAGATGCGGTCGAGGTCCGGCCGCTCCTCGCGGTCGACCTTGATGTTCACGTAGCGCGCGTTCATCACGCCTGCGGTCCTGGGGTCCTCGAAGGACTCATGCGCCATCACGTGGCACCAGTGACAGGCCGAGTAGCCGATCGACAGCAGGATCGGCCGGTTCTCGGCCTGCGCGCGTTGCAGCGCCTCCTCGCCCCAGGGGTACCAGTCCACGGGATTGTCGGCGTGCTGTTGCAGGTAGGGGCTGCTCGCCCGGGCCAGACGGTTCATCGGAGTCCTCGCGAAGGCATCCATTGCAGACCGGCGGAGGGGCATCCCCCGCCCGATTCCTGTTGTTGGTAGACTGCGCAGTCCGCTCAGCCACTGCAAGCGTCCATGCCTGTCCACCCTTTTATCGATCCGGTCGCATTCTCGATCGGCCCGTTCAGCCTGCACTGGTACGGCCTGATGTACCTCGTCGGGTTCGCCGGCTTCTGGGCTTTGGGAGTCATCCGTGCGCGCCGGCCGGATTCCCCGATGACACCGCAGCAGGTTGGCGATGCGCTGTTCTGGGGTGTGGTGGGGGTGATCGTCGGTGCCCGCCTGGGCTACGTGCTGTTCTACAACTTCGACAACCTGCTGCAGGATCCGCTGATGCTGGTGCGGATCTGGGAAGGCGGCATGTCTTTCCACGGCGGCCTGATCGGCGTGCTGCTGGCCGCATGGTGGTACGGACGCAAGCTCGGCCAACCGTTTCTGCGCATCGGCGACTTCATCGCGCCGATGGTGCCGATCGGGCTCGGCGCCGGGCGCATCGGCAACTGGATCAACGGAGAGCTGTGGGGCAAACCCACCGACCTGCCCTGGGCGATGGTGTTTCCGGCCGCCGACTACCTGCCCCGGCACCCGTCGCAGCTCTATCAGGCCTTCCTCGAGGGGCTGGTGCTGTTCACCGTGCTGTGGCTGTTCTCGCGTCAGCCGCGACCGACCGGGATGGTTTCCGGGATGTTCCTGCTGCTGTACGGCATCTTCCGCTTCCTGGTGGAATTCGTTCGCGAGCCGGATGCGCACATCGGTTACCTCGCCTTTGGCTGGCTGACCATGGGCCAGGCGCTTTCGATTCCGTTGATCGTCGCCGGACTGGGATTGATCCTCTGGTCGCGGCGCAACCCCGTCCCAAGGAGACCGGCATGAAGCAGTACCTGGAACTCGTCCGCCACATCTACGAGAACGGCCAGGACCGCCCCGACCGCACCGGCACGGGCACCCGTTCGATCTTCGGCCACCAGATGCGCTTCGACCTCGCGGCGGGGTTCCCGCTGGTGACCGCCAAGAAAACGCACCTGAAATCCGTGATCCACGAACTCCTGTGGTTCATCCACGGCGACACCCGGCTCGATTACCTGCACCGCCACGGGGTGACCATCTGGGACGAATGGGCGACCGAGGACGGTCATCTCGGCCCGATCTACGGCGCCCAGTGGCGCCGCTGGCCGACCCGGGACGGCGTGGTGGACCAGCTCGCGGAACTGGTCGAGCAGCTGCGCCGCCGCCCCTATTCGCGCCGGCTGCTGGTTTCGGCCTGGAACGTCGCCGACCTGCCGGACGAGACCCGCACGCCGCAGGACAACGTCCGGACCGGGCAGATGGCGCTCGCGCCCTGCCACACGCTGTTCCAGTTCTACGTGGCCGACGGCCGGCTGTCGTGCCAGCTGTACCAGCGCAGTGCCGACGTGTTCCTGGGCGTGCCGTTCAACATCGCGTCCTACGCGCTGCTCACCTTGATGCTCGCGCAGGTCAGCGATCTCCAGCCCGGCGAGTTCATCCACACGTTGGGCGACGCGCACCTCTACCTGAACCACTTCGATCAGGTTCGGGAGCTGCTGGCCCGCGAACCGTTCCCGCCGCCCACGATGCACCTGAACCCGGAGATCCGCGACCTGTTCGCGTTCAAGTACGAGGACTTCCGGCTGGAGAACTACCAGTGCCACCCGGCGATCCGCGCCCCGATCGCGGTATGACCGCCCGCGGGTCGATCGACCCGCGCGTGGAAATCATCGTCGCGATGGATCCCGACCGGGTGATCGGCCGGGACAACCAGCTGCCCTGGCACCTGCCCAAAGACCTGAAGCACTTCAAGCGCATCACCACCGGACACACGCTGGTGATGGGCCGCCGGACCTACGAGTCGATCGGCCGCCCGCTGCCGAACCGGCGCAGCATCGTGCTGACGCGCCAGCCCGACTGGCAGGCTCCCGGTGTCGAGACGCAGCCCGACCTCGAGCGCGCGCTGGCGGCCGCCGGCGCCGGGCCCGTGTTCGTCATCGGCGGCGCCGAACTGTTCCGAGAGGCCCTGCCGAGGGCCGCAGTGCTGCACCTGACGCGGGTGCACGAACGTTTTCCCGGGGATGTTTATTTCCCGCCCACTGGGGACGACTGGACGGTCGTCTGGGAGGAAAAGCACGGATCCGACGCGGACCATGCCTCCGGCTTCACCTTTCAGCGCCTGGAACGCCGGGCCTGATTCGCGGGTCTACAGGTTGAACTGGTGGGGCTGGTTCGCCGATAGGGCTCGCCTCCGACATGGGGCCCCCGCGTAACCGGCCCGGATGACGCCGAAGCCCGCGATGTTCTACCCTGCACATGTGATACGACCGGCACTGTCGGTCCGCGGGATCGCCCGAAGGAGGTGCGTATGCCTTACCTGGCCTGGTCAGACGATCTTGATACCGGAATCCCGGAACTCGATGCCCAGCATCGGGTGATGCTCGATCACGTGAACCGATTGCACGAGGCGGCGGCTGCGGACAACACCGGAGAACTCCTGACCTCGATGGACGCGCTGATCCAATGCCTGCGCGAGCACTTCGACTTCGAGGAAAAGGTGCTGGACATGATCCAGTTCGCCGGGCTCGAGGAGCACCGCGGCACCCACGAGAGCATCATCGCGAAGCTCGGCGAATACCGCACGCGGATGGAAACCGCATCCGCTCCGGAGGCGCAAGAGATCGTCGATGCGCTGGGCCCCTGGGTGGTCGACCACATCCGCCACGACGACCTCGACTTCGGCCCGACCGTGCGCGAGTGGCTGCGCGACGCCTCGCCACCCGACGACCCCTTCCGGCAACTGGTGGGAGACACCTGAGCGCCCCTCGCCCCGGCTCACTCGCGTGGCGGCGCCTGAACCGGGCGGCGACGACGCGGGAATGGCAGAAAATGCAGCACCACGAAGGCCAGCATGGCCGCGACGACGATGCTGGGGCCGGTCGGCGTATCGTGGCTGAATGAGGCCCAGATCCCGAGCAGCACCGCCAGCACGCCGAAACCGGCGGCCATCAGCGCCATCTCTTCCGGATTTCGCGCGAACCGGCGCGCGGTCGCCGCGGGGATGATCATCAGCGCGGTAATCAGCAATACGCCGACCACCTGCATCGCGCTCGCGATCACCAGCGCGATCAGCAGCATCAGCCCGAGCCGAACCGGCAGCACCGGCACGCCCTCCACGCGCGCCAGCTCCTCGTGCACGGTGATCGCCAGCAGCGGGCGCCAGAGAATCACCAGCAGCACCAGCGCCACCAGGCCGCCGATCGCGATCGCCGCGAGATCGGCGCGGGTCACCGCGAGAATGTCGCCGAAAAGGTAAGCCATCAGGTCCACCCGTAGCCCCTCGACGAAGGCGACCGTGACCAGCCCCAGTGACAGCGCGCTGTGCGCGAGAATGCCGAGCAAGGTGTCGGACGCCAGCTCCTGGCGACGCTGCAGGAAGACCAGGATCACCGCCACCATCACGCAGACCAGTGTGACCAGCAGGTTCAGGTTGAGCCCCAGCAGGAAACCCAGCGCCACGCCAAGCAGCGCCGAATGCGAGACGGTGTCCCCGAAATACGCCATGCGGCGCCAGACCACGAAGGCCCCGATCGGCC
>PULL01000076.1 GCA_003550945.1 Thioalkalivibrio sp.
GCAGCTGGCGCGGCTGGCGCAGCGCCGTGCCGACCCGAAACCCCACCACCGTCCGGGCTTCGAATGGTTGCAGCAGCGGCTGGAGCACCGGCTCGAAGCCGAATATGCGGAGCTCCGGGCAACCTTGGCCGAGCGCTTCCGGCTGGTGCACAAGCCGCTGCGGGCCCGGCTGAAAGCCAAGCGCGAAGATCCCCGGCACAGCTTTGCGGCGGTAACGGCGGGGCTGCTGCTCGAGGCCAGCGGCGATTTCGCCGGGCATTGCAGGAACATTCTTGCGGATACCTCCGAGGAGCCCTTGCACATCGCGCGCATCAGCGGCAAGCGTCTGCGCTACCTGCTCGAACCGCTGGTGGTTGCGCTTCCGGACGCAGTCGGGCGGGTCCGGGCACTGAAGGTGCTGCAGGAACTGCTGGGCGAGATCCACGACCTGCAGGTGTTCGGGCAGGAACTGGCCGAGGCTTCCGAGGAGGCGGGCGCGGCCCGGATGCGCAAGCTGATTGAGTTGTCGCTGACGCAGCCGCTGGACGCCCCGGAGCTGGAGCTGGCCCGCCAGCAGGACGAACGGGCAGGGCTGATGTCGCTGGCGCGTGAGCTGCAGACCCGGCAGGCCGATCTGGTGGAGCACCTGCGCGCACGGTTGCGTGCCGGGGACGCAGAGGAACTGGTGGACGGTGTCCGCCTGCTGGCGCGCGAATGCGCCAGGGCCGGTCTGACGACGGAACCCGAACAAGACCCGCCGGCCTAACGAGTCACCGCGACAACAATCCAGGGGGTGTGCCAATGCACTCGATGCGCAGGGGCCCGTGGCTGGTCCTTCCATTCCTTCTGCTGCTGGCCTCGCTCGCGGCCTGCGCCAGTGAGCGGGATTCCGAGACCGGTTCGGCGGAATACCGGGTGGTGCCGCTGGCGGGCGGTCTGTCCCATCCCTGGGCAATGGCCTTTCTACCCGATGGCGACATCCTGATCAGCGAGCGGCCCGGACGCCTGCGGATCTTTCGCGACGGCGGTTTGCTGAGTGCCCCCGTGCCCGGGCTGCCCGACATCACCGCGACCGGGCAGGGGGGGCTGCTGGATCTGGCGCTGCACCCAGACTTCGCGGACAACCGCTGGCTGTATTTCACCTATGCCGCTGCGGTCGGCAATGGCGTGACCACGCGGCTTGCGCGTGCGCGTTTCGAGGACGACCGCCTGCAGAATGTGGAGGTCCTGTTTACCGCCGAGCCGGCCAGCCGTGGCGGACGTCACTTCGGCAGTCGCATCGTGTTCGATGCGGACGGCTACGTCTTCCTGTCCGTGGGCGACCGTGGCGACATGCCGCGCGCGCAGCGTCTGGACGACCACGCCGGGAGCATCATCCGGCTGCACGACGACGGCCGCGTGCCCGAGGACAATCCCTTCGTCGGACAAGCATACGCGCGGCCCGAAATCTACGCCTACGGCGTGCGCAATCCGCAGGGAATGGCGCTGCACCCCAAGACCGGCGCGCTCTGGGAACACGAGCACGGGCCGCGTGGAGGCGACGAAGTCAACATCATCGAGCCCGGCCTGAACTACGGCTGGCCGGTGATCACGCACGGAATCGACTACTCGGGCGCCGTGATCGGGGAGGGTATCCGCGAGAAGGAGGGCATGGAGCAGCCCCTTCATTACTGGACCCCGTCCATCGCGCCCTCCGGCATGGCCTTCTACCGCGGTGATGCCTTTCCCGGCTGGGATGGCGATCTGCTGGTCGGGGCGCTGGCCCACCGGCATCTCGCGCGGCTGACTCTGGACGACGCCAGTGTGGTGGCCGAAGTCCGCATGCTCGAGGCCCAGAACCGGCGCATCCGCGACGTGCGCGTGCGCGACGGCCTGATCTACGTGCTTACCGATCACGATCCGGGTGAGCTGCTGCGCATCGAGCCGCAGCCCCGGCCCTGAGGAACCGGTGATGCTGTTTGCCGCCATGCACAAGACCCGAATGCCCGACGCCTGCGAGGCCCTGCCGGGCCGTGAAACCCCGATGCCGGTGCCCGAGCGTCACGCGGTGCTCGACGTGCCACTTTTGCCGCCGTACCCCGAGGGCATGGAGGTCATCCACTTGGGGATGGGCTGTTTCTGGGGCGCCGAACGCCTGTTCTGGCTCCATCCTGGCGTCCACGTGACGGCCGTGGGCTATGCCGCGGGCTATACCCCGAACCCCACCTACCGCGAAGTCTGCTCCGGCCTGACCGGGCACAATGAAGTGGTCCGAGTGGTGTTCGATCCCGCGAAGCTTTCCCTCGAGCGCCTGCTGAAGGTCTTCTGGGAGGGGCACGACCCGACCCAGGGCATGCGTCAGGGGAATGACGTCGGGACGCAGTACCGGTCCGGGATTTACCTGTCCGCTGCCGCGCACCGGCCGGTGGCCGAGGCCAGTCGTGATCGTTTCGAGGCGGCCCTGCGCGATGCCGGCCGCGGGCCGGTGACCACGGAGATCCGCGCACTCGAGGATTTCTACTTCGCCGAGGATTATCACCAGCAGTATCTGGCGAAGAACCCCGGCGGCTACTGCGGTCTGGGCGGACTGGGCATACCCTATCCCGTCGCGGGCTGACCCGGCCGGTCGGGTGTCTCGCGGGCGGCCTCGACCAGGGCCCTGAACAGTCGTTGCTGCACCTCCTTCTGCGGGAGGTATTCCGGGTGCCACTGGACCCCGATGCACCAGCCGGCCGTCGACTCGATGGCCTGGATCACGCCGGCGGGTTCGCAGGCCGCGACCTGCAGCCTCCGGCCGAGTCCCTTTACCGCCTGGTTGTGGAGCGCGTTGACCCAGAGCTCTTTGCGGTCGAACACCTGTTCCAGCAGGCTCCCGGATTCCAGGGCCACCCGTTTTACCGGCAGCAGGCTGCGCGCCCTGGGCGTTTCCACGTAGAACGCGTCGAGATTCCGGTTCAATGTGCCGCCGAGCACCACGTTGATCAGCTGCATCCCGCGGCAGATGCCGAGTACCGGCCGGTGTTCGTCGAGCGCGCGGTTGATCAGTGCCTTCTCCAGCCGGTCCCGCTCCGGGTCGAGGATTCCCCCGTGGGACTGAAACATCCGGCGGAGCAGCCAGAGCATGGGGTAGAAGGCGTAGCCGATCAGCCGCTGGCTCCAGCGCCGCTCGGCTGCCTGGATGTCCGCCGCGTGCAGGCTCTCCGGCTCGTCATACAGCGCGGGGTCGACGTCCGCGCCGCCACCCACGATCAGGGCGTCGAAACGGCAGTGGTGGCGGGGGCGCGAAGGTTGGATCCGCAGCGGTCGTCCGCCTGCCCGGCGCACCGCCAGTGCAGTGAAAAACCACGCTGGCCAGCCGCCCCGGTCCGGCCCGGTGACCGCGACCAGCGGACGCCGCGGGGCGGGTGCTCCCGGGTCCAGTGTGGCCTGCGGATCAGAACCAGTCACGGATTCTCCTTGCCCACTCGTCCGCCAGTTGGCCCAGCGCCTGCGCCGGTCGGCTCAGGTATTCCTCGCGCGCGGCCTCGAGGCGGTCGGGGTCCGCCGCCAGGTACTCCACCTCGGCCCAGGCATTGAAGGGTCGTGCGAGGGTCCAGTCGGGGTCGTCGATCTCGCAGTTTGGCAGCCGGTAGTGCAGGGCAGGTCGGGGCTTGATCAGTTCGCGTTCCACGGGCGCGGCCATCACCCGTTCACGATCGACCTCGGCGAACAGGGGCAGCATGTCCAGCGGCCGGTTGCGGGTCTGGTTGTATTCGAGGTAGTCGTCGATGAGCTCGCTGATGCTTGGCTGATACCCGGGCTGCAATACGTGACGAACATAGCCTCCTGGGAAGGGCTTGATGTACGGCGACAGCTGCCGGGAGAGGTCGATGTTCCCGGCTTTCACCAGCGCTTCGTAGAGCAGCACGAAAGCCTGCAGCACCGGTGTCAGCCAGGCGGGCTCGAGGCTGTGGGCCTCGATGTTCAGCTGCAGGCCGAAGGCGTACAGCAGTGATGACTGGGTGCCCTGCGCCCCCTGCCGCTGTAGCGCGGCCCGCACGCGATCCAGACGGGGCAGCACCGCCATCGGCACCGGGGGTGCGACGATCTCGTGCGGTACCAGACGGCCCGCGGCATCGGCCAGCCAGCGGTCGAGCGCGGCGCTGTCCTCGTCGTCGAGTTCGATGCCCAGCCGTCGCAGATGCTCCCGGTAGCGATGGTCCTTCAACACCCGGGCATCCAGCTCCACTTGGAAATCTCCGAACTCGGTTCCGCGCACGTGGGTGACGAAGGCTCCGCCGCTCTCGATATGCCCCCCGAACTCGGCGCGAACCGCATCGGCCATCGCGTCGAGCGGTACCCCGGCCATCTCGATCTCGACCCCGATACGCCGCGGACGGCCGTTGGGGGCATCCGGCCAGGGTAGCTCTCGAAACGGTGTGCTCATCGCGGCTCCTGGTGCTGCGGAAGGTGTTACCGGGTCCATACAGACCATATTAACGATCATCGCGGCAGGGGCCAGCCCGCAGCAGGAAAATCCCCCTCTGCCCATGAGCGGGAGACGGGGTGTGCACGCACCGCGGCTGATGCTCGGCGGCATCGCCGGCGGTCGGGTATTCTTGCGCCTTTGCTTCTGCTGCAAGGACCCCGTTGGGAGGGCGAGCCGACCATGGATCAGATTTATCTGCGCGACCTCGAAGTGGAAGCCGTGATCGGCGTCTACGCGTGGGAACAGCGGATCCGTCGCCGCCTGCGCTTTGATATCGAGCTGGGCACCGATACCCGGGTTGCCGCGAAATCCGGCGACATCGCCGACACGGTCGATTACGAAGCCGTCGCGGATTGCATCCGCGCAATCGCGACCCGCGAGCCCCACGTGTTGCTGGAAAGCCTGGCCGAGGAAATCGCCCAGACCCTGCTCGACCGGTTCGGCAGCCGATCGATCCGCCTGACGGTGGGTAAGCCGGGGGCGGTTCCCGGAGTCCGCGAGGTCGGCATCGTGATCGAACGGGGCCGCGCTTGAACCCCGATTCCGGACCGCTGCGGCGTGCGTTCGTTGGCCTCGGCAGCAATGTCGAGCCGGCGAGCCACCTGCGCCGCGCGCTGGACGAGATTGCCGCCCACTTCGATGCAGTGGAACGTTCCCCGGTCTGTGCCAGTCCCGCGGCCGGCTACGACGGACCGGATTACTGGAACGTCTGCGTGGCGTTCGACACCACGCTGTCCGCTCCGGAGCTGGTGGCCTGGCTGAAGCAGCTGGAGGGCCGCCTCGGCCGGCGGCCGTCAGAGCCGCGGCAGTCTCCGAAGACATTGGACGCGGACCTCCTGTTGCTGGGGCAGCTCTTGTCGAAGCAGCCGCCGCTCCCGCATCCCGAGATTCTTACCCGTTCCTACGTGCTCGGACCGCTGGCGATGCTGGCGCCCGAGCTGCAGTTGCCCAACGGCGACAGGCCGGTCGGCGCGCTCTGGCGCGACCTGCAGCGTCGCGGACGACTCGACGTCCTTTCTCCAGATCCTCTCTGAAGCAGCGCCGCCTGCTGCGGTGTACCGCGTTAATGCACCAGATTGGTGCAGAAATCACCGCTTGACCGTTCCCATTTGGTGCGTAGATCCCGCACCGCACCCCGGTCCTCATCGAAAACGGCGCCCGGAGGGGCGCTGTCGGTCGTTGGCACGGGCCATGCAAGAGCCCGCTCGTCTGCATGACACCTTTCGTCCCGCGTGGACACCCGTTCTATCGACAAGGAGTGACTGATGAAAATGATCACGGCGATCATCAAGCCCTTCAAGCTTGATGATGTTCGCGAAGCCATATCGGAAATCGGCGTGCAGGGCATGACGATGACTGAGGTCAAGGGGTTTGGTCGCCAGCGTGGCCACACGGAACTCTACCGTGGTGCCGAGTACGTGGTGGACTTCCTGCCCAAGGTGAAGCTCGAGGTTGCGGTCGACGACGACATGGTCGATCGCGTGGTCGAGGCGATCACCAAGTCCGCCAGCACGGGCAAGATCGGCGACGGCAAGATCTTCATTTCGCCCATTGAACAGGTGGTCCGCATCCGCACCGGGGAGACCGGGGCCGAGGCGCTTTGAGCCGCCTGGACTGAACTCACGTTTACTGGAGATTTCCGATTATGGAAGCACAAGTAGCAGAACTTGCCTACGCACTCGATACCTTTTATTTCCTGATATCGGGTGCGCTGGTCATGTGGATGGCCGCAGGCTTCACGATGCTCGAGGCGGGCCTGGTCCGCAGCAAGAGCACCGCCGA
>PULL01000091.1 GCA_003550945.1 Thioalkalivibrio sp.
AGTGGGTGCGCTGGGTCTGGCGCTGGTGGCGGTGATGGATTTCACGCGGGACCGTGGTCACGATCCGGTTCTGCTGGCGGAGAATGCGGAGGTTGCCGAGCCGGTGGCTGCCGGGCTTGCGGCCGAAACGCGTGGTGCCCGGCAGGTCCTGTTTCACGTGACGGAGATGGACGTGCGGGAGGCCGAGACACTGTTCGACGACATCGAGCACATGTTCGAGACGGCCTTGCTCGAGGGCCAGGATCTCCAGGTGCAGGTTGTCGTGCACGGCACGGCGATGGACCTGGTGCGCGCGGATCTCGCGCCGTTTCCCAGCCGGATTCGTGAACTGGTACATCTGTACCCCGATCTTCGCGTCACCGCATGCGGTCAGTCCCGAGCGCGGCTGCAGCGCGCGGAGCAAGCGACGATCGAACTGCTGCCCTGGGTCCAGGAGGTGGATTCCTGGGTCGACGAAGCCGCCCGCAGGCAGGCCGAGGGCTGGACCTACATCCGTATCTGAGGGCGGTCGTGATCCTGAAGAGAATTACCGGCACGAGTGTGCGACGGTCCATCCTGCAGCAGCAGGAGCGCGCCCACATCAAGCCCTGAACGGTTTCTCCCCCGACCCTCTCGTGAGGGTGCTCTGCTGAGCATTAACCCGGCTGTGCCGGGTTTCTTTTTGGGTGCTCCCGGTCCAGTGAATGCAGGCGTTCCGGGGTACCGATGTCGATCCAGGAGCCCCCGTGGTGTTCGCCGGTCACCCGGCCTTCCGCGATCGCCGCGCGCAGCACCGGAGCCAATGGCCGCCGCCCGCGCGGCAACCCCGCGAAGAGTTCGGGGCGGTACCAGCCGATGCCCGAGAAGGTGTATCGGGGGCTCTGGTCGAGACCGAGACGCCCCGCTTCCAGCGTGAAGTCGCCCTCGGAGTGGTGCGCCGGGTTGTCGACCAGCACCAGGTGGGCCAGCACTTCCGGCGCCAGTGCGGGCGGGTGCAACGCGTGGTCGCACCAGATGTCGCCGTTGATGACCAGAAAGACTTCGTCGCCCAGTTGCGGCAGGGCCTCGCGGATGCCGCCCGCGGTCTCCAGCGCCCCGGGCGGTTCCCGGGAATAGGCGATGTGTACGCCGAGACGTTCCCCTGCGCCTAGATACCCTTCGATCTGCTTGCCCAGATGACCGAGGTTGATCACCAGTTCCCGGTAACCCGCGCTGCGCAGGCGCCCGATCAGGTGTTCGATCAGCGGGATGCCGCCCACGGTCAGCAGCGGTTTCGGGACCCGGTCGGTCAGCGGGCGCATGCGCTCCCCGCGACCCGCCGCCAGGATCATCGCGCGCAAGGTCGTCCGTCCGCCTGAAAGTGCTGTCCGAACCAGTTGGCAACGGGCGCGAGTTCCGGAGCCCGCAGTCCCCGCTCCAGCAAGCGCCAGAGCCGGGGCTGGTGAATCTGGTAGCCGGGCTTCAGGTCACGGCGGGCCAGGCGGGTGAAGATGCCGATGATCTTCACCGTCCGCTGGACCCCCAGCACCCGGTAGTGGTGCAGAAACGGGTCACGCGGCCAGAGGCCGGTCGCCAGCGTCTCGTCGAGGACCGCCTGCGCAATGTCGGGCGACACGTCCCGGCGCGCGTCTTCCAGCAAAGAGACGAGGTCGTAGGCGGGGCTGCCAATCACCGCATCCTGGAAGTCCAGCAGGCCGCAGGCCGTGTGTTCCGTGCCGTCCGGCAGCAGCATCAGGTTGTCGACGTGAAAGTCCCGCAGTACCAGCGTCGCCGGCATTGCCGGCAGTCGGCCGAACACCTCCCGCCAGGCCTGCTCGAACGCCTCGCGGGCGGCGCCCGGTACCGGAATGCCGTGGACCTCCGGCCAGTACCAGTCGATCAGCAGGCGGGCTTCGTCCAGCAGTCGGCCCTCGTCGTAGGCGGGAATCTGCGCTTCCTCCGGCGCCAATGCGTCGTCGCCGCGCGCGGCCCATTGCGCCTGCAGCGTCTGCAGCGTGCGGGCGGCCAGCCGGTAGAGGTCAGCCTCCGGTACGCCCTCGGCGAGGGCACGGGTGAAGGTGCGGTCCCCGAGGTCCTCCAGCAGTAGGAAGCCCTGGGCTCGATCCGCCGCCAGCACCTCCGGCGCCCGCAGCCCCATCCTGCGGAGAATGGCCGCGATCCGCAGAAAGGGCCCGACATCCTCGCGTTCCGGGGGCGCATCCATCACCACGTAACTGACCCCACCGCGCTGGCTGCGGAAATAGCGGCGGAAGCTGGCGTCGCTGCCCAGAGGCCTGGCGGGTGTGAACTCGGTGTGGAGGCTTTGCAGCCAGCGGTCCAGCGCGCTGACTCTTGGATCCGCGTCCGTCGCGAGGGCGGCGCCGGTCATGCGGGCAGTTCGCCGGGCACGGTTGCGGGAACGCGCCGAACCTCGGTTTCCAGTTGGCCGTCGGGGTGCAGCCGCAGTACCCGGTAGCCCGACTCGACCGGCTCCAGCGCGAAATCGGAGGCTTCCGGCAGGAACTGCACCAGCGTGGAGGGGCAGCCCAGCAGGCGGATGGGTCCGTGCATCGCGTCGTAGGTCTGGTGGATGTGCCCGAACACGCAGGCCCGCACCTGGGGATGGCGGGCCATGGTCGCGAGCAGTTCGTCGCCGTTCGTCAATGTCAGCCGGTCCAGCCAGCGGCTGCCGACGGTTACCGGCGGGTGGTGCACGGCGACCAGCACCCAGTGCTCCGGGTGCCTGTCGATGCTGTCCTCCAGGCGGTGCAGTTCGCCCGGATGCACCAGTCCCGCGCTGTGTCCGGGCCAGCAGGAGTCCAGTCCCACCACCAGCCAGTTGCCCAGCACCCGTTCGCCGTCGAAGCCGTGCCCCGCGCCCACGAAGACCTCGCGCGCGACACCCGGGTCGTCGTGATTGCCGGCCAGTCCGACGATGGGTGCTGGCAGACGGGCGAGGTGGTCGACCAGACGCTGGTACACGGGCGCCTCGGGATCCTCGGCGAGGTCGCCGGTGACCAGCACGAGGTCCGCGCCGTGGTGCAGCCGCAGCACGTCGAGGAGCACGGTCTCCAGCTGTGCGTCGCTGTCCGGATAGCCCGAGCGGATCGGCCCCGGGTGCCGGCCGAGGTGCGTGTCGCTGACCTGAACCACTGTGAAACTGTGCTGCCCCGCCGTCACCAGCCTGCCCTCCTGCCGCATCGTCGCGCCGCGCCCCGGACGGGCGCGCGCCCTAAGGTAACGCCTTGGACTATACTGGTCGAATTGCAGGGAAAAAGACTTCCGTTTCCCTCCCCGTCGATCCGGACGGGGCGGGTCGAGTGAAAGGGTGTGGCATGCAAGAGGTAGCACAGGATTATCGTCCTTCGGCCGACGAGCCGTACATGAACCCGCGTCAGCTCGAGTATTTCCGGCGCAAGCTGGAGGCGTGGCGGGATGAACTGATCCAGGAGTCGGAGGAGACCCTCGAGCACCTGCGCACGGAGAACTGGCAGGAGCCGGATCCGAACGACCGCGCGACGCACGAGTCGGAGGCCACGCTGGAGCTGCGCACGCGGGACCGCTACAGGAAGCTGATCGGCAAGATCGACGCGGCGCTGCGCCGGATCGATCGCAACGAGTACGGCTATTGCGAGGAGACCGGCGAACCGATCGGGATCGCCAGACTCGAGGCACGCCCGATCGCAACGCTCAGCGTCGAGGCGCAGGAAGCCCACGAACGGGACGAGCGCCGCCGGGGCGATTGACCCACCCGGTTTGATGAGCGCGGGTGGGGTTTGGGTGGCATGACGGTCAGCGTCAAGCACAACGGCTTCCGCCCGAAGCATGCCGGTTCGGGCGGCCGGGGGCTCTGGTGCGCTTGATTCTGCTTCTGCTCGCGCTGCTGATCGTCGGGTGGTTGGTGTACCAGCAGATCGCGGGTGTCCCCGGGCGATCGATCGAAACACCGACCGGCGAAGCGGCCGTGGAGGTTCCGCGTGTGCCGCAACGGCCGCAGGATCTGCCGGCCTTCGAACAGCAGATGCAGCAGTTCATGCACGATTCCGCCGAGGAGCGCCGGCAGCGGCTGGACGCGCTGGAGCGCTGACGCTTCGATCTCTCCCTACCCAGGGGTGCGCATCCTGCGCAGCCTGAGCATGCGCAGGATCCAGTAGATCGCCACGGCGGCGAGCAGGTGCTTCAGGGTGTGCCCGCTGATCCAGCCAGCGGTGAGGGTGTGGATCTGGTGGTCGAGGTTTTCGGCACCCAGCGCAAGCAGGTACCAGCCCCCGGCGGCCACGAAATCCCCCCCGCGGGTGTATGGGCTGCGGTACAGCAGAACCAGCAGCAGCCCGACCACAATGGGCACTGCCTGCGTCAGCAGGTACAGGCGCAGGTCACCGGCGCCCGCGCTTTCGGTCAATATCCAGTGGGTCGCCGCGCCAATGCCCAGCAGCACCAGAATCGGCAGCGCGATCGCGCCTGCGCGATAATGCAGGCGCTCCCCGATGATCGCGGCGAAGATGGACATGAAGGCAACCGTCATCGGAAGCCGGTCCCAGTAAAGCCGCTGGTGATTGGGCTCCCAGTGATACCAGGCGGAGCCGGCGGCGATGCCGATCACCGCGACGAACAGCAGCGCGTACGGCAGGGACTCGACCCGATGCACGAAGATCACGTCCATGCGGCGCCGGTGGTGCAGCAGCCAGGCCAGACCCAGGATTCCCACCACCAGGAACGCGAGGTTCGACAGGACATCGGTGAAATGGGGAATGCCCAGCAGCGTCCGGGTCTCGGCGAAGGCATGGTAGGCGTCGGGCTGCGGCAGCGGCGGCAGCCACCATGCGACCACCGCCATCGCGAGCACCGCCGCGGTCAGCACCATGGGACGCCAGAATCGGAACATCTCCGGATGATAACCGGACCGGGCTGTTCCGGTTTCTGCCTGCAGCGCACGCGTGATCGGGGCGCGAACTTCCTCCGCCGCTGGTGGGGGAGCGCCGGGGAGGGAGCTGGGCGTGAGGGTCCGACCGGACCGCGCCGCGTCGCCCCCGGCCTGACCCGCGAGCCCTTCCGTACCACGGTACTGCCGGGGGATTGATCATGTCCGGCTGGCAATTCTGGATCGACCGTGGCGGCACCTTCACCGACGTGGTCGCGCGGGCCCCGGACGGGCAACGGGTCGCGCGCAAGCTGCTCTCCGAGAACCCGGGGGCCTACGCCGATGCGGCGGTACAGGGAATTCGTGACGTGCTGGGGCTCGCCCCCGGGGAGGCAGTGCCTTCGGAAAGCATCGATGTGGTGAAGATGGGCACCACGGTCGCGACGAACGCGTTGCTGGAGCGCAAGGGCGAGCCGACCCTGCTGGTGATCACCCGCGGTTTTGGCGACGCGCTGCGCATCGGCTACCAGGCGCGCCCGGAGATTTTCGCCCGGCAGATCCTGCTGCCCGAGCAGCTGTACGCTCGGGTCGAGGAAGTCGATGAGCGCGTTTCCGCGGACGGCACGGTTCTGGTGCAGCCGGACCTCGAGTCCTTGCGGCCGCGGCTCGTTCAGGCGCGTGCGCAGGGGCTGCGCGCCGTGGCGATCGTCTGCATGCACGGCTACCGCTACCCGGCGCACGAGCGCGCGATTGCCGAACTGGCACGCGAGCTGGGGTTCGCGCAGGTCTCGACCAGCCACGAGACCAGCCCGCTGATCAAGCTGGTCGGCCGGGGCGACACCACCACCGTGGATGCCTACCTGTCGCCGATCCTGCGCCGTTACGTCGATCGGGTGTCCGCGGCATTGGGCGGTGTGCGCCTGCAGTTCATGCAATCCAACGGAGGGCTCACGGACGCGGCGTTGTTCCAGGGCAAGGACGCGATCCTTTCCGGCCCGGCCGGCGGGATCGTCGGGGCGAGGGAGGTCGCGCGGCAGGCCGGTTTCGAACGCATCATCACCTTCGACATGGGCGGGACTTCCACCGACGTCGCTCACTACGCCGGGGAGCTGGAGCGTGTGTACGAGACGCAGGTCGCCGGCGTCCGTCTGCGCGCGCCGATGCTGGACATCCACACCGTCGCCGCCGGGGGCGGTTCGATCTGCCGCTTCGATGGGCAGCGGCTGCGCGTCGGACCCGAGTCCGCCGGGGCAGACCCCGGGCCCGCGAGCTACCGGCGCGGTGGGCCGCTGACCGTCACCGACTGCAACGTGATGCTGGGACGCCTGCAGCCGGAATTCTTTCCGGCCGTGTTCGGCCCGGAGCAGA
>PULL01000033.1 GCA_003550945.1 Thioalkalivibrio sp.
CGATATCGGCGTCGAGGCGGTCGAAGATCGGTTCGCCCCAGCCCGGGGGCACCCCGCGGGCCTCGACCTCGATGCGCGCGCCGATGGAATCGCCGGACTTGCGCAGGCGGTCCATGAAGGCTTCGAGCTCCGGGACCCGCTCCGGGTCGGGAGCGAAGAACGGATTCTGGTTCACCGCATCGGCGTCGCGGAACTCGACCCGGATCGGCCCCAGCTGCGACAGCCAGCCGCGGATCTCGACGCCGTAACGATGTGCCAGGTAGCGCTTCGCGATGCCGCCGGCCGCGACCCGAAGCGCGGTCTCGCGCGCCGAGCTGCGCCCTCCGCCCCGGTAGTCGCGCAACCCGTACTTCTGGTGATAGGTGTAATCGGCGTGGCCCGGCCGGAAACGGTCCTTGATGTCGCTGTAGTCCTTGGAGCGCTGGTCGACGTTCTCGATCAGCAGCCCGATCGGCGCGCCCGTGGTCAGCCCCTCGAACACGCCCGACAGGATCCGCACCTGGTCCGGCTCGCGGCGCTGGGTGGTGTGCCGCGACTGCCCGGGGCGGCGGCGGTCCAGATCGCCCTGCAGGTCCGCCTCGCTGAGCGGAAGCCCGGGCGGGCAGCCATCGACGATCGCGCCGAGCGCCTGGCCGTGGCTTTCACCGAAAGTGGTGACGACGAAGGATTTTCCGAAGCTGTTTCCCGACATTCGCGTAGTGTAGCCCGAGCCCGGTCCCGCAGGAACCGCCGCGGGACCCGATTCCGGGGAACCAGAGGCGTATGATGGAGACCGAAACCTTGACCCCGGACACATTTCGGTTCCGGTCGATCAGGAGAGGCCATGTCGGGTGCCAACGACCACGTATCGGGAGCACAGACCAGCGCACTGCCGGAGGCGGATCTCTCGCGCCTGCTGCTCGAGAATCTCGCGACCGGGGTGTTCGGCGTCGATGTGGACGGGCGATTCACTTTCCTGAACCGCGCTGCCACGCGCCTGTTTGGCTTCACTTCGCCCGAGTCGGTGCTGGGACGGGACAGTCATTTACTTACCAACCACGGCGACGAGGAAGGGGTCCGCTACTCCGTAATGGATTGCCCGATCCACCGCGTGATGGTCACCGGTCGCGCTCTGGAGGTCGGTTCGGACACTTTCCGGCGCATCGACGGCAGTCCGTTCTTCGCCCGCTACTACGCCGCACCGCTGTTCGACCGGAACGGGGATGTGCAGGGCGCAGTGGTCGCGATCGAGGACATTACCGAGAGCCTGCTCCAGGAACGCACACTGACCCAGTACAAGGCCGTTTTCGATGCCTCACGAGACGCGATCGTGCTGCATGACCGGCGCGCGATCATCGACTGCAATCCGGCAGCCGTGCAGCTGTTCGCCGCTCCGTCCCCCCAGGATCTGATTGGCCTCCATCCAGGCGCCTGCTCGCCGGAATTTCAGCCCGATGGCCAGCCATCGCGCGAGACGGCCGAAGCCTTCGCCGAACAGGCTCTGGCCGGCGGCTCGGTTGCCTACGAGTGGATATGCAAGGGTCTGAACGGCCGGACCTTCTCCAGCGAAGTACTGCTGAGCCGGGTGGATCTCCCCGAGGGCCCGTTCCTTCAGGCGGTGATCCGTGACATCACGGAACGGCAAAGAGCCGAAAGGGCTCTTCGCCGCAGCCAGGCGGAGTTGGCGGCTGCGCAGGAGCTGGCGCATCTGGGCAACTGGCTATGGGACCTCGGCGCTGACCGAATCGTATGGTCGGACGAAGTGTTCCGCATCTTCGGGCTCGAACCCGGCACGCTTCAACCCGATTACGAGGATTTCCTGCACAGGGTGCACCCGGAGGACCGCGAGCGGGTAGCACAGGCGATCGCGAGCGCGCTCAAGGGCTCGGCTGAATACGATATCGAATACCGGATCCTGCAACCCGACGGCAGCCTGCGCACCGTTCACGAACGTGCCCGTGTGACACGCGATGCCGACGGCCGGGCGCAGCGCATGCGCGGCACCGTGCAGGACATCACCGAGCGCCGCCAGCTCGAGGACCAGCTCCGCTACCAGCGCGACCTGGTCGAAACCGTGCTCGACGGACTGCCCGCCATCTTCTTTCTTCTCGACGCCGAACGTCGTACCGTCCGCTGGAACCGTAACTTCGAGGCCGTCACCGGTTCCGAAGGAGCCGCAATCAAGAGCCGCCAAGTGATCGAATTCGTGGATTCCATCGATCGGCAACGAGTCGACGGCGCGTTCGCTCTGGCATTCGCCGAGGGACCGGCGGAAATCGAGGCCGGCCTGCGCGCCCAGGACGGCCGCATCATTCCCTATTTTTTCACCTGCAACCGGGTTCAGCTGGAGGGCGGTACCTTCCTCGCCGGCTTCGGCGTGGACATTTCAGAGCGCAAGCGCCTCGAGAAAGAACTTGCGCGTCAGGCCTCGCACGACCACCTGACCGGCCTCTACAATCGCTGGAAGTTTGAGGAGGTGCTGGAGCTGGAAATCGAGCGCGCGCGTCGGTACGGAACCCAGTTCTCGGTGGTCATGTTCGACATCGACCATTTCAAGCGGGTCAACGACGAGTTTGGCCACGACGTTGGAGACCTGGTGCTGAAACGGCTTGGCGAGGTGGTCGGGCAACAGATTCGGCGCACGGACATCCTCGCGCGGTGGGGCGGCGAGGAGTTCATGCTGCTGCTGTCGGAAACCGCGCTGGATCACGCACTGCAACTCGCGGAGGCTACTCGCCGCCGGGTCGGAGAGGCCAGGTTCCCGGGTCCGGACCGGCTGACCATCAGCCTTGGCGTAACCGAATACCGACCGGGTGAGACGGTGCCCACGATGCTCAAGCGCGTGGACGGTGCTTTGTACCAGGCCAAGCAGGGCGGGAGAAACCGGGCTGTCGCCGCGTGAGGCGCGGTGCGGCGGACGTGGCCGACCGGTCGGATGTCGGTTGCGAAAGCCTTTTCGGACACCGGTCGCCCCGCCTGACCGGCCGGAATGAATCGATCAAGAAGACTCCGCCAACGCGCCCGACCGGCGCCTGAAAAAACGAGGGAACGTGATGACCGCACCCATGCCCCAGAGAGTGACACCCCAGCAGGCCTTCGAGAGCCTCAGCCGGCGCCCGCGCGATCTGCTGGTGGATATCCGGTCGACCATGGAATACCTGTTCGTCGGGCATCCGGTCGGGGCGGTGCATATCCCGTGGATCGACGAGCCCGACTGGGTGGAAAACCCGCAGTTCGTCGCGCAGGTGCGCAAACTGCTACTGGGCGGGATCGGGGATGCCGGCGAGGACGCGCCGGCGGTATTCCTGATCTGTCGCAGCGGCAAGCGCTCCATCGCCGCCGGCCAGGCATTGATCGAGGCGGGTATCGACAACGTCTATTCCGTGGACGAAGGGTTCGAGGGTCCTCTGGACAGCGAGCATCACCGGTCCACCACCTCGGGTTGGCGTTTTCACGGCCTTCCCTGGGAACAATGCTGAGCCGCTTCGCGCGATCTGCGCTAACCGGGCAGCTGCTCGCGGGTCAGCAGAAAAACCCCCTGGCCGCCGCTGGCGAACTCGAGCCAGGTGAACGGGAGCTCGGGAAAGGCGGCTTCCAGCGCCGGCTGGCTGTTGCCGACCTCGACGATCAGCACTCCGCCATCGTTCAGGTGCCCTTTGGCCGCCGCGAGGATGCGCCGCACGACGTCCAGGCCATCGGCACCGGCGGCAAGGCCCAGCGACGGTTCGTGCCGATACTCCGAAGCCAGCTCCGCCATGTCGCCGGCATCGACATACGGGGGATTCGAAACGATCAGGTCGAAACGTGGCGCGGACGCGAGTCCGTCGAATACGTCGCTCTGCACGACGCGGCACCGCCCTTCCATCCCGTGGGCCCGAACATTGCGGCGCGCCACCGCAAGCGCGTTTGCGGACAGGTCGGCGAGCCAGATCTCGGCCTCCGGAAACACGCTGGCGGTCGCCAGCCCGATACAGCCGCTTCCCGTGCAGAGATCCAGCACACGGCGCACGCTGGCGGGGTCGAGCCACGGACTGAATTCCGCGGCGATCAGCTCCGCAATCGGCGAACGCGGGACCAGCACACGCTCGTCGACGTAGAAAGGGAGTCCCATGAACCAGGCCTCACGCGTGATGTACGCGGCAGGTTTTCGGGTGGTGACGCGCAAGCGGAGCACCGCCTCGACCCGAGCCCGTTCGGCCGCTGTCAGGCGACAGTCCCACCATTCCCCCGGCAGATCCAGCGGAAGGCACAGTGTGTGCAGCACCAGCCAAGCGGCCTCGTCGAACGCATTGTCGGTGCCATGACCAAAATGCAACCCGGCCTCGCGGAACTCGCTCGCGCCAAAACGGATGAAATCGCGGATGCTGTGCAGATCGGTGACCGGACCCATCCCGGGACCCTCGGCAGGGTTTGCGTGGATGCCCGGGGCGAAGCGGCGGGGGCCCTGCTGGCGTCCCCGAGCGGATTGCAGCACTCTACAACATTACGAAACCAGGAACCGCCGCAGTGGAACCCAGCGCCGATGCCTACGGACATCCATCCATCTTTTTTCATCCAAGGGCTTAGGTCTTTCGTATAATCAATAGTCGAGGGGAGGCAATACGCCGACGATGCGGCGCGAGCAACCCGGACACGCCGCATGCGCCGCAGGCGCAGCGCGCCGGGCCGCGAGAGAGATTGGATGATCAACTCGATTAGCATTCTTTTTGTGACCCGAGACCCTGATCTGGCAGGCCAGATCATCGGGCGCATCCGTTACCGGGGCCACGCGGTCCGGCCAAAACAGGCCGGCAACCTGCGTGACCTGGGGCGGTTGTTGCAGAGCCATCGGTTCGACGCAGCTGTGCTGATCGACGGCGGGCTGGACATCGGGCTGGCCGAGGTCAGCGAGGCCCTGCATCGCGCGGGGCGCCAGACGCCTGTCGTGCTGGTCAGCGATCACGGCCAGGAGCAGAGTCTGCGCGCGATCGATTCCGGCGTGTTTGCGGTGATCGACCGGCAGTCCGATGACCTGGCCGCGGTGATGACGCTGCGCGCGGTGGAGCACCTCAACAAGGGGCGTGAAGTCACACACCTACGCACACTGCTGCGCGAGGCCGACCGCCGCTACCTGTTGATGCTGGACACCTCCCGCTACCCGATCGCGTGCTTTCACGAAGGGGCCGCGACCTACGCCAACGAGACCTGGCGAGACTTCTTCGAAATGGACCTCAGCGAAAGCCTGGACGGCTTGATGCTGAATGACCTGGTCGTCCCGGAGCAGCAGGAGGACCTCGGCCATATCCTCAGCGAACTCCGCAATCAGCCTGAAAACGTGGAGACCTGCGAGACCCTGACCGTGCGTACTCGCCGGGGGCGGAGTTTCGATGCCGATCTGCTGCTGACCAGCGCGGTGATCAACGGGGAACCCAGCATCGTCGTCCACGTGTCGGTAGCCGGTGACGATGCCGCGCTGCAGGGCCCGGGCGGTGTCGCGATGCCTCCGCCCGCCGGACTGGGCCACCTGGAACAACTGGGTGGGACCGGAGGGGCAACCCGAACCACTGACGAAACCGGCGCATCGCGCAACCCGCCCGAGCGGCGCGGCGCGGGGCCTTCTCCATCGACAGAAGCCAGCGCAACCCAACCATCCGCCCCTCCATGCCCCGATGATGCGGCAAGCGAAAGGAACTTCCTGCTGGACGTCGATGCAATGCTCGCCGAAACCGCCCGCTCCGGACACACCCTGGGACTGCTGGTCTTTGTTCCGGACGCACTCCAGTCCGGCCGTGGCGCAGGCTCCGAAATCGCCGGCAACGTGCTGCTGGAATTCCTGGGGGCCCGTTTCGCGGCGCCAGCCAAGGCCGTGCGCCTGCGCGAGGGACAGCACGGCGTCCTGTTGCCGAATCCACGTCATGCCGAGCTCGAGCGGGAGATCGATGCCGCGCTGAAGGACTCCGCCCGCCTGAAACTCCCAGTCAATGACGGATCCGAGATCCCCGGCGCGCTCTCCTGCGGCGCAGTGCTCGCAGACGATTCCGGGCCCGAACCAGGCGAACTGCTGAAGCAGGCCCGGGAGGCACTGGCTGGAGCCAGGTCAGCGGGCGGCAACCGGTACCTTTTCCACGCTCCACAGAATGCGGCGAGTGGAAATCCGCAGGAAGACGAGATGTGGAAG
>PULL01000078.1 GCA_003550945.1 Thioalkalivibrio sp.
ACCGCGCGATGCACGCGGTCATCGACCGCAACCCGCACCACGGGATCCACTTCCGTGTGCTGACCAAGATTCTGCGTCTGTCCGGCGGCGACCATCTGCACACCGGCACCGTGGTCGGCAAGCTTGAGGGCGACCGTGCCTCGACGCTGGGCTGGATCGACCTGCTGCGTGAATCCTTCGTACCGGAAGACCGCTCGCGCGGCCTGTTCTTCGACCAGGACTGGGGCTCGATGCCCGGCGCCTTCGCGGTCGCCTCGGGCGGTATCCACGTCTGGCACATGCCGGCGCTGGTGGCGATCTTCGGCGACGACTCCGTGCTGCAGTTCGGCGGCGGCACCCTGGGTCACCCCTGGGGCAACGCGGCCGGTGCAGCCGCAAACCGTGTCGCGCTGGAGGCCTGCGTGCAGGCGCGCAACGAAGGGCGTCAGATCGAGCGCGAAGGCAAGGAAATCCTCACGGCCGCGGCTCAGCACAGCCCCGAACTGAAGATCGCGATGGACACGTGGAAGGAGATCAAGTTCGAGTTCGACACCGTCGACAAGCTGGACGTCACGAACAAGTAATGATCCCCAGCGTCGGGAGCCGCCGGCCGCCACACAGGCCCGCCGGTGGACCCGACCGGGCTAAACCGCTTACGAGAGGAAGACCGATATGGCCGTTCAAGTCTACAAGTCGTCGATCAAGTACGAGACCTTCTCCTACCTGCCCCCGATGACCGCCGAGCAGATCCGCGCACAGATCGCCTACTGCATCAGCCAGGGCTGGAACCCGGCGGTGGAGCACACCGAGAAGGGCAGTTCGATGAGCAACTACTGGTACATGTGGAAGCTGCCGCTGTTTGGCGAGCAGTCCATCGACGTGGTGCTGGCGGAGCTGGATGCCTGCCACCGCGAGTTCCCGAGCCACCTGGTGCGCTTCATCGCGTATGACAACTACGCGCAGAGTCAGGGGATGGCGTTCGTGGTGTACCGCTGATCCTGCGCGGGATCGAATCGGCAGCGCCATTCTGGCCGCCCGCCGATCACCCGTCCGCCAGCTGTCTGTCGCGGCCGTGGCCTGACCGCCCGGCCCGCCCGACAGACCCCAACCGTTCGAGGTACGTGATGCCACAAGCCGAAAACAGCAAGGCCAGCGCCACCCTCTCCGGGCGCGAGTTGGCCCTGAAGCGCCGCAAGGCGATGGCTTTGCATGGCAAGTCCGCATTCGTGAAGAGAGCGGCGGCCACGCAAGGGGCATCGCCGCGTCGAGCGCCTGCCGCCGCGGTCACGACGACCGCATCGAATTCAGCCGCTGAACCGGCCAGGACGGTCGCACCCGGCGTCCAGGCCGGTGCGTCCAATGGCCGGCTCGCCGCCCAGGCGCGCCGGGAGGCGATGAGCCGTCGGGGCAAGGCAGCGGCGGCCCGCCCTGCGTCGAGCCGCCCGAGCGGCCGCGTGCGTCCGGGCGCGCCGGCAGCGGCTGCCACCGGAACGCGCGAAGCGGGCGACTGTGGTTGCAAGGGTGAGCCCTGCGATTGCCAGGAGCCGACTACGCGTCCGGCTGCCGCGCAGCGGGAAGCCGTTGCCGCGAGCCCTCGGCCAACATCAACCCCGCCACGCGTACCCGCGGCGAACCTGCCGAAGGGCCGTGCCCTCGCCCGCGCGCGCCGCGAGGCGCTGGCCCAGAATGGCAAGGCCGGGCTGGTCCGCGCCACGCACCTCGCACGGGCCGCAGCAGTGATGCTCGATCAGGACTGGCAGGCCGCCATCGCCGGCGAACGCACCAGCGGCCGTCAGGTCGCGATGCAGCGGCGCAAGGTTCAGTCGTTGGCCGGCAAGGCCGGCAGTGCCGCAAGCGGGAAGAAATCCCGTCCCAGTGGCCGCAAGCGTGCACGTCTTGAGATCCCGGCACCGCCCAAGGTCGAGGAAGGACACACTCTGGCCGGGGGACCCGTAACCGGGACGATGGTCGAGGCCACGCGCAAGTTGACCGGCGTGGAAGCGGGCGCCTGCCGTTCGATCACCGGCACCGAATACATCGGCGCCGAACTCTACGAGCAGCAGTGCCCGGCGCGCCCTGCTCCGAGCCCGACGAAGGTCGGACTCACCACGACCACCCGTGAGCACAAGGTCACGGGCACCGAGGTTGGCCGTTCCCGCCGAGTGACCGGCGACGAAGTCGGCGCCTGCCGCGGGATCACCGGAACCGAATATCTCGCAACGGAACGCTACGAAGAGTTCTGCGACACGCGCCCGGAGCCCTCGCCCCCGAAAGTGGGCGCGGCGGCCACGGCCAAGGGCCAGCCCGTGACCGGAACCCTGGTCGGGCGCTCGCCGCGTGTGACCGGCGACGAACCCGGATCGGACCGTGCGATCACCGGCACGGGCTACGCCCCGCCCGCCGCCGACACGGCGCCCGACAAGGTGGCCCTCACCCACACAGCGGGCGGCAGGTCCGTCACCGGAACCAGCGTCGGCCACAGCTCCCGCGTCACCGGAGACGAGCCCGGTGCCTGCCGTGGCATCACCGGCACCGAGTACCTCTCTGCCGAGCAGTTCCAGGAGGTCTGCAGCACGACGCCACTCGCGACGCCCCACAAGGTCAGCGTGATGGTCTCGCGCGGTCAGCAGCCCGTGTCCGGCACCGAGGTCGGCCGTTCAGCCAGCGTCACCGGCGATGAGCCCGGCTCGTGCCGGGAGATCACCGGCAGCCAGTACTACACGGCGTCCGATTTCGGGAGTCTCTGCAGCGTCAACGGTCCGCGCAAAGTGGGCGACATGAAAACGGTGGCGGGCGGCCGGGTAACCGGCACGGAGGTAGCCCGCAACCCAAAAATGTCCGGTGATGACAAAGGGGGGTGCCAACCCATCACCGGAACCGATTACGTGAGCGCGGAACAGCTTCAGCTTGTCTGCGCCACCAGCACCCCCGTTTCTCCAGTGGAGAAGGTCGCGGTCGACCAGACCTGGCGCGGCCAACCCATCACCGGCAGCCCGATCGGCCGTGGGTCAAGGGTCACCGGCGATGAACCGGGCGGTTGTGCGCCGATCAGCGGAACGCCTTACATCGGCCGCAACCAGTACGGCGCTTTCTGCCCGGCACCATCGCTGTCGGCACAGGAGGCTCTCCTTCCGTCCGACGCCCTGATCCCCGCGCAGGCCGTCACCGGCGATCGCCCGGGCGGCGGAGGCTCGGTTATGACGGGTGACGAGCGCGGCGCCTGCGAGGTCGTCAGCGGTACCCCGTACGTGGGAGTGGACAATGCGGCTCCCCACTGTGCGGCGAGCGGGCGCTTCGTTCAGCGCGCGAGAAGCTGGCACGAACCCGTGCAGCCGCCGGCACCTGCGGACTTCAGCATCCTCTCCCCGGCACGCGTGGCCCATCACCGTCGATTCGACGAGGTCACCGGCACTGGCTACAACAGCGAACGCATCACCGGCCCGGTGAACAAGGCGAACGGTCTGATCACCGGCACGCCGGAGTTCCGGCATCGTGATGCCGGCATGCTGCAGCAGCACGAGGAGGAGGTGATCGCAGCCGCCCGCCGGTTGACCGGTGAAGGCAGCCAGGCCGGCGTGCGGATTACCGGCGATGCCTGGGACGCGTCCAGCCGTGTCACCGGCACCGAGGGCACATCCAGCCTCGCCCGCAACATGTCCCAGCGGGGCCAGCCGCGCGGCGAAGTGGCTAACGCACGTCGTTTCCGCGAGGTCGAACACCCGGAGGTACCGGAGAGCCGCATCACGGGCTCTTCGGGCAACACCGGCAAGGGTGCGGTGGTGACGCTCTCCGGCGGCGCCCGCGGTTGAGGCCTGGCCGGTGAACACGCGCAAACGACTGGCTGCGATGCGGAGGGCGGGGGCACTGCCCGGGCAGGCTGCGCCCCCGCCGCCGAACCCGGCGTGCGTGGTCGTTCCGGACCAGCCCTGCGATCACGCGTTGGTCGACAGTGAGCTGAATCGACTCCTGTACGCCTACGAACAGGGCGTGCGCAGCCGTTTCACCGCGATCATCGACACGCTGAAGACGCTGTCGGACTGCCAGCACACGCTGAACTTCGCAGAGGAGGCCCAGCGGATCGCCCGCGAACAGCTTGGGTACGAACTGCCGGCAGAGATGCTCGAGGACTCGTGGATCGCGGGCCTGGACCTGCGGGCACTGCACGCCTGGTGCACCTTCCAGGCCGTGAAATCCTCGGTGGAGCGCGCGCAGATCGATCAGAAACCGCTTTGCGAACGTTCCCTGCTCGACCGCGGTTTCATCCAGTCGTGCGGCTATCACACCGTCGACATCAGCCCCTGCGCCGATGGCCGCCTGCAGGGCCTCGTGCCCTTCATTTTCCGGCTCGCGCCGAATGACGCGGTGTTCGTGAAGGCCTACGCCGGTGCGATGTTCGATATCGACGACGACATCCGTGACTGGACCCAGCGCGAACTGTGTCGACTGACGGGTGGCATTCCGGGCGGTGAGGATGCCAATTACCTGAAGATCGCCGTTTATCACTACAGCACGTCCAATCCCTCGCACGAGGGTTGTGCCGCACACGGCAGCCAGGACCGGGTCGCGGTGGAAAGCGCCCTTGCCCGGCTGAATGAGCTGCGGGTGGCGATCGACAACACCTTCGGGATCGGCGCAGCGCCCGAAATTCTGCTGATCGGGGTCGATACCGACATCGACGCGATTCGGGTTCACCTGCCCGACGCGAACGGCGACATCAACCCGCATCGCTACGTCGAGAGCTTCCAGATCTACCACGACACGATCGGCATGAACACGGCCGAGGCGCGCCAGCACATCGAAAAGACGATCACGGAAGCCGAACGCGCCGAAGGTTGGGCGCGGGGTGCCGGCGGAACGCCATCCGGCATCCGCCGGCTGATCGTGCACCTGCTCGAGGCCAATCTCTCGCAGATCGAATACGTGATCCAGCACCACGACGGACGCTACAAGGTCATCGGCCACAACGAGCGGTTCATCTGCGTCGGCGAGGCCATGGGTGAGCTGCAGCTGCGCAACAAATTCTACTTCGCCCATCTCGACACGGTCGAAGAGGGTGCGAACGACATGGACGTGGGAATCCGGATCTTTACCGGACTCAACCTGCGTCATGGGCTCGGTGTCCCGGTGCTGGTTCACTTCCATTACTCGTCGCGCGTGCCAGGTGCGAGGGACCGGGCGGTCGCGCGCTGCAAGCGCGTGAAGGCTGCGGTTCAGGCCCGCTATCCCACGCTGCACGACAATCACCAGCTGTTCTGCCAGATGGCGGTCAGTGACATCCACGGCAGCGAGCGCTGCACCTACGTGGAAGAAGAAACTGAAATCGTTGGGCACTAGATGAACGAATCCGTCGAGATTGCACGATGAAAATCATGCGGGTTGAAAAGACCCTGGTTTCCACCAACCGCATCGACAGCATGGGCCACCGGCCGCTGCTGGTGGTGCAGGAGAAGATCGGCGGCACGCGCAGCGTCGCCATCGATGCCGTCGGCTGCATTCCTGGGGACTGGGTGATCTGTGTCGGCTCATCCGCGGCCCGCGACGCCGCCGGCAGCAAGGAGTTTCCGTCCGACCTGACCATCGTCGGCATCATCGATCACTGGCAGGGGGACGGCGACTGATGGAGATCATGCGCGTCGAGGACGACCTGGTCTGCACGCGTCGCGTGCCGGGCCTGAAGCAGGCCTCGTTGCGGGTTCTGAAAAATCAGGGTGGCGCGCTGTTCGTGGCTACCGATCCCGTGGGTGTGCCCCCGGGGAAGTGGGTGTTCACGACCAGCGGCAGCGCGGCCCGCTGGGCGATGCCGGACCCGAAGATCGCCACCGATCTGACGATCTGCGGGATCATCGACAACTGGGAAGAATGAGTTCGGCGCGCGTGCGCTGAACGAGGCAGGCAACAGCGGGGCGGCGGGAACAGGTGCCGGAAGTCATCCCCCACCGTTGATTTGGGCAGTACAACTTGTTTTCAAACTGTGTCTCTTCAGAGGAGTAACGAAATGGCTGAGCGTATGGGTATTGCCCTGGGCATGATTGAAACCCGCGGTCTGGTTCCCGCGATCGAAGCGGCAGACGCAATGACCAAGGCTGCCGAGGTCC
>PULL01000120.1 GCA_003550945.1 Thioalkalivibrio sp.
GGCAAGGTCGTCGCCGCGGCGAGCACCAGCAGCGCCACCAGAAACGCGACCAGCGCCGAGAAGCCGAGCAGGATGCGCAGCGCGAAACGGCTGTCGCGCAGATCCGAGCTGCTCACTCGAGATTACCCCGGCGGCTGCGCACGTGGTCACGCACACGGTGCGGGCTGGGCATGCCGCCGACCACGAACTCGGGTTGGTCGCCGGTGGTGAACACTTCGATCTGTCCCACGCGGAACACCCGGTCCAGGAAGCTCTGGTGCACGCGCACCGCGCGGATCTGGTTCACGTGCAGGTCGACGTGGTGCTTGCTGAGCAGACCTTCCTCCAGGTGCACCTCGTCGCCGGTGATGCGCAGCCGCGTGGCCCGCGTCTTCAGAAACCAGTACAGCATGATCAGGATGCCGAGACCGGTGGCGGCCAACAGCAGCGCCGGCGGGAAATCGCCCATTCCGGCGATCTGTTCGCGGAACATCAGCAGAAGCACCACGGGCGCGATGATCAGCAGAAGCACGAAAAGGTATCCCAGCGGGTGATTCCGGAACATGGCCGGGTGGGAATCGTAGTGGGGCTGTGTATCGTTCGACATCGGACTCCTCCCTGATTTTCGGAAGCCCAAGTGTGCCAGAACCGGAGCCCGATGCGTGAGAGAAAAACGCCCTCCCCCACCTGTGGGGGAGGCTTGGGGAGGGGGACCGGCTCAGGCAGATTCAGCGGCCCGCACCACGGCCGGATCGTAGCCCAGGTTCGGCGCGAGCCAGCGCTCGGCCTCGGCGACGCTCCAGCCCTTGCGCCGCGCGTAGTCCTCGACCTGGTCGCGGTTGACCTGCCCCAGCCCGAAATAGCGCGCCTCCGGGTGCGCGAAATACCACCCCGATACGGCCGATACCGGCAGCATCGCGTAGCTCTCGGTCAGCGTCATGCCGGCGTTTTCGATCGGGTCGATCAACTCCCACAGCAGGCCCTTCTCGGTGTGCTCCGGGCAAGCCGGGTAGCCCGGCGCCGGGCGGATGCCGCGGTAGCGCTCCTGGATCAGGTCCTCGTTGTCGAGATTCTCGCCCGGTGCATAACCCCAGAAATCCCGGCGCACGCGCCGGTGCACCGCTTCGGCGAAGGCCTCGGCGAGGCGGTCCGCAAGGCTTTTCAGCAGGATCGAGTGGTAGTCGTCGTGCGCCGCCTCGTAGGCCTTCGCGCGCGCGTCGACCTCGCCGCCGGCGCTGACCGCGAACGCCCCCATCCAGTCGGCGACCCCGCTGTCCTTCGGCGCGAGAAAATCCGCAAGCGAGTGGCTGGGCGCGCCGCGCCGGCGCAATACCTGCTGGCGCAGGTGGTGCAGGCGCATCAGCACATCGGTGCGCGACTCGTCCCGATAGACCTCGATATCGTCATCGTCGACGGTATTGGCCGGGAACAGGCCGACCACGCCGCGCAGGGACACCCATTTCTCGTCGATCATCCGGCGCAGCATCCGCTGTCCGTCGTCGAAAAGCTTGCGCGCCTCGGCGCCCACCACCTCGTCGTCGAGGATGCGCGGATAGGCGGCGTGCAGCTGCCAGGCGTGGAAGAACGGCGTCCAGTCGATATGGCGCGAGACCTCGTCGAGATCGTAGTCGTCGAGGCGCAGCACCACGGAACCCGGTCCGTAGGGGTGGAGCCGCTCCACGCCTGCACTCGGCTGCCAGGCGGGATCCACCGCAAGCGGACGCACCGGTTCGTAGGATTCCCAGTCGATCACCGGACGGTTGGCACGTGCCTCCGCCAGCGTCAGCCACTCGACACGGCGCTTGCGCCCGGCGAGGCTCTCGCGCAGTTCGGCATACTCGGCACGGATCTTCGCCGCGTATTCCTGTTTCAGTCCCGGGCTGATCAGGCTCTGCGCGACACCGACCGCCCGCGATGCGTCCTTCACCCAGACCACCGGCCCGGCGGAGTACTGCGGCTCGATCTTCACCGCGGTGTGCGCGCGCGACGTGGTCGCGCCGCCGATCAGCAGCGGGATTTCGAAGCCCTGGCGCTGCATCTCCGCGGCCACGTGGGCCATTTCCTCCAGCGACGGGGTGATCAGTCCGGAAAGGCCGATGATGTCGACGTTCTCCGCGCGCGCAGTGTCGAGAATCTTCTGCGCCGGCACCATCACGCCGAGATCAATTACCTCGAAGTTGTTGCACTGGAGCACCACGCCGACGATGTTCTTGCCGATGTCGTGCACATCGCCCTTCACGGTGGCCATCAGGATGCGCCCGTTGGTCTCACCGGCCCCGGTCTTCTCGGCCTCGATGAAGGGGATCAGGTGGGCGACGGCCTTCTTCATCACGCGCGCGGACTTCACCACCTGCGGCAGGAACATCTTGCCCTCGCCGAACAGGTCGCCGACCACGTTCATGCCGTCCATCAGCGGACCCTCGATCACGTGGATCGGACGCTCCGCCTCCAACCGCGCCGCTTCGGTATCCTCGACCACGTAGGCGTCGATGCCCTTCACCAGCGCGTGCTCCAGGCGCTTCGCGATCGGCCAGTCGCGCCAGGCGAGGTCCTCCTTCTTCGCCGCACCGCCGCCACCGCGATAACGTTCCGCGAGGTCCAGCAGACGCTCGGTCGCATCCGGACGCCGGTTCAGCACCACGTCCTCGACCGCTTCCTTCAGCTCCGGGTCGATATCGTCGTAGACCGCGAGCTGACCCGCGTTCACGATGCCCATGTCCATCCCGGCCCGGATCGCGTGGTACAGGAACGCCGCGTGGATCGCCTCGCGCACCGGATCGTTGCCGCGGAACGAGAACGACACGTTCGACACGCCCCCGGAAACCAGCGCGTGCGGCAGTTTCTGCTTGATCGCGCGCGTCGCCTCGATGAAGTCGACGCCGTAGTTGTCGTGCTCCTCGATGCCGGTTGCGATCGCGAAGATGTTCGGGTCGAAAATGATGTCTTCGGCCGGGAAACCGACCTGCTCGGTGAGAATGCGGTAGGCGCGCGCGCAGATGTCCACCTTGCGTTGCTGGGTGTCGGCCTGACCCTGCTCGTCGAAGGCCATCACGATCACCGCCGCGCCGTAGCGGCGCACCAACCGGGCCTGCTCGATGAAGTTCTCCTCGCCTTCCTTCAGCGAAATCGAGTTCACCACGCCCTTGCCCTGGATGCACTTGAGGCCGGCCTCGAGGATCTCCCACTTGGACGAATCGATCATCACCGGCACCCGGGCAATGTCCGGCTCGGCGGCGGCGAGGCTCAGGAACCGCTGCATCGCGCCCAGCGAGTCGAGCATCCCCTCGTCCATGTTCACGTCGATCATCTGCGCGCCGTTCTCGACCTGCTCGGCGGCCACCTCCAGCGCGGTCTCGTAGTCCTCCTCGCGGATCAGGCGCGCGAAGCGCTTGCTGCCGGTCACGTTGGTGCGCTCGCCAACGTTCACGAACAGGGAGTCGGCGGTGATGTTCAGCGGCTCCAGGCCGGACAGGCGGCAGGCCGGCTCGATCGCGGGAATCGGGCGCGGCGGATGCGATGCCACCGCCTCGGCGATCGCGCGGATGTGCGCGGGCGTGGTGCCACAGCAGCCGCCGACGATGTTCAGGAACCCGGAGGCGGCCCACTCGCCGATCTCGGCCGCCATCTGCTCGGGCGTTTCGTCGTATTCCCCGAACTCGTTCGGCAGCCCGGCGTTCGGGTGCGCGGACACCGGCACGTCGGCTATGTGCGCGAGTTCCTCGACGTACTGACGCAACTCTTTCGCGCCCAACGCGCAGTTCAGGCCGAAGGACAGCGGTTGGGCGTGGCGCAGGCTGTTCCAGAACGCCTCGGTGGTCTGCCCGGAAAGCGTGCGCCCGGAGGCGTCGGTGATCGTGCCCGAGATCATCACCGGAACGCGGTGACCGGTCTCGTCGAACAATGTCTCCAGCGCGAACACCGCCGCCTTTGCGTTCAAGGTGTCGAACACGGTCTCGATCAGCAGCAGGTCCGCACCGCCTTCGATCAGCGCCTGCGCCGACTCGCGGTAGTTCGCGACCAGCGTGTCGAAGTCGACGTTGCGGAAACCCGGATCGTTCACGTCCGGGGAGATGCTCGCGGTGCGGTTGGTCGGGCCAAGCACGCCGGCCACGAAGCGGGGCTTGTCCGGGGTCTTCGCGGTCCATTCGTCGGCGACCCGGCGCGCGAGGCGCGCGGCCTCCCGGTTCAGTTCCGGAACCAGGTCTTCCATCGCGTAGTCGGCCATCGCGATGCGGGTGCCGTTGAAGGTGTTGGTCTCGAGGATGTCGGCACCGGCGGCCAGGTATTCGCCGTGGATCTGCGCGATCACATCGGGCCGGGTCAACACCAGCAGGTCGTTGTTGCCCTTCAGGTCTTGCGACCAGTCGGCGAAGCGCTCGCCGCGATAGTCGGCCTCCTCCAGCCGGTAGGACTGGATCATCGTCCCCATCGCGCCGTCCAGGATCAGGATGCGTTCGGCCAGTGCCTTCTCGATCTGCTGCTGTCGTTCCATTCCCGGAAACCCGTTTCGGCGAACGTCACAAAATACCACAGGCCCTGCAGCGGCCCGCACGCGCACACGCGCCCCGTGCCTTTACGGGTGCCCCGGGGTCCGCGGCACGGACGAGCTCCCGCACTCCGCGGACTGCGGCGGTCCGGCGGCGCCTTGTGGCCAGGGGCTCGCCCCGGACTGCGTAGGGATGTCTCCCGTGCCGTCCCCCTGCATGTCACCATAGCGCCATGCGCAGCAACCCGATCCAGTGGTATCTCACCGCGCTCCAGAACTGCCCCTACATCGGAGGCCGGGAGATGCAAACCGTGCTGGCAGACCCCGCCGCCAGCCTTGGGGCCCGGCGCTACGGCCGCCTCCTGGCAGAAGGCTTCCGCCGAAGCGGGCGCTTCGTCTACCGGCACCAGTGCCCATCCTGCTCCGCCTGCGTCGCGATACGCCTGCCGGTGGCCCGGTTCCAGCCCGACCGCTCCCAGCGCCGCTGCCTGCGCCGCAACGCAGACCTGGAACTGCGCATCGCCGCCGCGCCGGACATCGACGAACACATGGCACTGTTCCAGCGCTACCTGCTGGCCCGCCACCCCGACGGCGGCATGGACTCCCTGTCCCGCGACGACTACGCCGACATGCTCAATGACCGCCACTGCGGCGTGTTCCTGATCGAGTGCCGCCTCGGCGGAAACCTGGTCTGTGTCGCCGTCACCGACGCGACCCCGGACGGACTGTCCGCGATGTACACCTTCTTCGACCCCGATCAGGCCGCACGCAGCCTGGGCAGCTACGCGATCCTGCTGCAGATCGCCGAGACACTGCGCCGCGGACTACCGCACCTCTACCTCGGCTACTGGATCCCCGACTCGCCGAAAATGGCCTACAAAACCCGCTTCCGACCCTGCGAAGGCCTCCTCGGCGGCCTCTGGCGCCCCCTCCCACCCGGGGTCGGACCAACGCAACCCCCTGTTAAAACTGAAAAAAGGGGCTGATTTCCGCCCCTTTTCAGCCCTTGGAGGGGTGTTTTTGGCCCCCAAAACGGCCCTGTAAGCCCGCAGCAGGACAGTCGCCCGGTCGACCCGGGGTCGGCCGCCGTCGAGCTGCGTTTTTGCCCCCGAAAACCCACGTTCAAGGCACGAAAAAGGCCCGATTTGGACCCATTTTTTCTATATTTTCAGGGCGTTGCCTTGGTCCGACCCCGGAGTGTCCCCGGAGTGTGTTGCCTTGGTCCGACCCCGGAGTCCGGTCGACCTCGGGTCGACGGCCGTAGAGCCGCGTTTTTACCCCCAAAAAACCCAGTTCAAGGCATAAAAGAGGCCCGTTTGGGACCCACTTTTCCTATATTTTCAGGGTTTTGCCTTGGTCCGACCCCGGAGTAGGTCGTGCAGCACTTCCAGCACGGTCATCACGTCCTCGCGGGTGCAGTCGAAGGAGCCCGCCTGCACCCGGATCACGAAACGCCCGTCGTGCCGAGTCTGGGTCAGGTACACGCGGCCGTCGTCGTTGATCCGCGTGAGCAGGTCTTCGGTCGCCGCATCACCCGCGGACAGCGCGAACGTGAACAGGGACAGTGCAGGCGGCGTGACGATTTCGA
>PULL01000156.1 GCA_003550945.1 Thioalkalivibrio sp.
GGCGGATGTCGCTGCCCGCGTTCTCCCCGCCCGACGGGTGCAGCACCACCCCCACAACGGGCGCAGCAGGACCGAGGATACTGCCGCCGGGCGCAAGACGAATCGCGGCCCCCGCATCGACCACCAGACCGACACCCCCGCCCGAGATTTCCGACGTCTGTCCGAAAAAGCGCTCGCCACGCGGACCCCGGACCTCCGCGGGCCAGCGACAGAGAACACGGGGCATGAGTCGTCGTGTGAGCATATATTCAGGAGATTAGCCCAACTTTCGAGAAATGCCATCCGTTTCGACTAATTCCTGGGCGCGACCAGGTCGAAACGGACCATATCGCTCTCCGCCATCACGTTGATCGCGGTCTCCAGATCCACCGCGTCGGGATTGTCCTCGCTCTGCGCCAGCAGCGCCATCAGCAGTTCCGGCTGCTCGAGGATGCGCTGCCGGCCATCGCGGTCCTGCAGGTAGGCCGCCCAGGGCACGAAATGGGTCGTGGGGAACGTCTCGCCCACCTGCGGCGAGATGTCGATGTTGAGGCCCGACACGTAGAGCAGGCGCTTGCCCTGGAAACTCGGTGCCTGCGCGGCGGTCCGGAAGGCTCGGTCGAACTCGGCCTGGGTGTTGATCTGGGCCGCGGTCAGCAACGGATGCGGGGAGGTGACGATCCACGGCATCGCGCTGATCAGGCCCAGTTCCTGCTGATCGCGGCTTTCCGGGGTCTCGTCGAGCTCTCGGCGGAAAAAGAACATCTTCGGCTTCAGCCGGTCTCCGATCGGGACGCGCTCGCCTTCGCGCGGGCGCAGATCCCCCAACTCCCGCTGCAGCGCCGCACTCGCGGGGAAACTCCTCGAGGTGCTGTACGTGCGCACCGGCGTGAATTCCCCGTCGGCATCGCGCTCGACCAGCCTCGACAGGTTCAGGAACAGGCCCTCGGTGCGATTGGCGCGCAGCAGTCCATTGTCGATGCAGACGCAGAGCGAGTTGCCGCAGGACTCGAGGAGCACCGCACCCTGCGCGAACTGATATTCGCGCTGGTAGCGCGCGATCACGCCCGCGATCTTGCCGCAACTGGTCGAATGCCCCGCATGCTCGGCGTGGATGCGCCGGTAGCGGCCGAACTCCCCGGTCTGCGGATCGTAGCCCACGTGACTGGCCTGAATGATGACCAGGTCCTGCCCATGCTCGGAAAACGGACCATGGCGCTGGGTCGCAACGATCGCACCGCCGCGCCCGTGATTGAACGGGAAGGTACCGAAGTGCTTCGCGATCAGGATCGTCGGGTAGCCCTGGCTTTCGTCCGAACAGAACGCCCTTGACGGCAGGATCCGTCCCGGCTCGAACCCGAGGCTGCGGCAGTAGTTGTACAGGCGCGGAACGAAACTGCTGTAGCGCAGCATCGAGTCCTCGAGGTGGAAACAGCGGATCAGCTCTTCGATATTGCTGGAGGAGGTGAACATCGTGTGCAGGTCGCCTGGTGGAGGGGTCGCGACTGCACGAGGCGTTGGGGGTCCCTGTGCCGGCGCGGGGAGGTGAAAGGCACCGTCCATGCTAGCGCCGGCCACGCCGGGAAGGAAGCCATCAGCGTAGGCGACCCGCGGGCGGGCAGCCGGCCGCGTCAAGGTACGGGCTTGTCCGGCCGGCCCACGCCTCTGCCCCCGCGCCCGAGGGACTGGTGCAGGTAGGCAAGGCCGAGCAGGGAGAGGCCGAGGCCCATGAACGACAGCGCACGCAGCAGCCCGGTCAGTCCTGCCATGTCGATGAAGAAGATTTTCAGGATCACCAGCAGGAGCAGCACGAGTCCACCTCGATAAAGCGCCGACTGGTCACGCAGGATCCCGAGGACCATCGTGCCGACGGCCATCAGCAGCCACGCCGCCGAGTAGCTGTACAGCTCGCCGTCGCCGACAGCGTCCGCCAGATCCAGCCGGCCGTGCCACAAATGCCGGATCTCGAGGCTCACGAACAGCCACAGGCCGATACCGGCGAGCACCGCGAAGAACGGGCGCAGATCCGGTTCGTAGTGGCGTGCGGCCAAAGCCCAGAGCACGACGGGCAGGCCGTAGGCGAGCAGCAGCAGGTTCAGTACCGGCACCTCCGAGACCAGCCCGGCGCTGGCGCTGTCCCAAAGTGGATTCAGCACCGTCGCCAGCATCAGGTAGTTGCCGACCGCGAGCAGCATCAGGATCTGGGCGAGCACGCGGTGCAACTCCCGAAGCTCGCTCCCGTACCGGCTGCGCCAGAAGTACAGCAGCGCGAACGACGCCCAGAGCGCAGTGTTCAGCGCGGCCTCGGTGAAGTCGTAGCGGGACGCGAACACGTCGCCGGCGTAGAGATGGAAGCGGATCAGCACGTGCAGGAACAGCAACAGCAGATGCACCGCGCCGACCTGCAGCCAGGACCGCAGCTCCCGCTGCGCCGGCACCAGGCGGCTCGCCAGCCAGACCAGCAACAGGCTGCCACCGTAGGTCATGAGCGTCCAGGACGTGGCCGGGCCGTACCCGAGCAACCACGGGCTAAAGGTCAGCCGCACCACAACCAACATCAGCACGAGCTTCACCAGCCAGTTGAGGTGCGGAACGGCGAAGCGCTGGACCAGCCAGGTCAGCGACAGCACCTGCACGGCGAGCGCCAGGGTCAGCGTCGCCTGCTCCAGCAGCATCACCACCGCAAGCGAATAGGCCAGGTGGGCCGACGCGATCTGCCAGAACGCGACGGCATCCGCCTGCCCGGCACGCAGCCGCCTGCCCGCGAGCCCCCCGAGGGCCAGGCCCACTGCAACGCTCGTGGCGCTGAGCATCCAGTCCTGCAGCGCATCGGGGGCGAGCACGTAGGCGAGCGCAAGCGCCACGGGTGGCGCGATGTAGGCCAGCGACGCGGCCAATGCCGAGTCACGCCGCGCATGCAGATGCCAGGCGCCACCCGCGCTGAACAGCAGTCCCAGCAGACCGAGCGAGACCAGCGCCGCCTTCAGATCGTCGGGTGCCACCGGGCGCAGCGACCACATCCAGGGATCGAAGGGCTGCCAGATGACCGCGCTCGCGACGAAACCCGCGGCCATCGCGGCCAGCGCGACCCAGGGCAACGCCCGGAGCGCCACGTTGTAGCGACTGGCGATCAAAATCAGTGCCGGCAAAGGCAGCCACAGCAGCGGCCCCAGCGACCACAGCGGATCCAGTGCAATCGCATAGGCCTGGGCCAGGATCAGGATCAGCAGCGCCTTGGGCAGATGACCCGTTTCCGACCCGCGAAGGCGCAGCCAGTCCCGCCAGTCACCGGGGTTGCGTTCGTCGGTGGAAGGATCAGTCAGCCGGTAGTTGCCCGACTGCAGCGCCAGCATTCCCCACGCAAGAGTGGCGAGGTAAAGGCCGAGCCAGGGCTCGGTCTGCGCGCCTGCGTGCAGCGCGACCCACCACCAGAACAGCGCGCCGGCGACCGTGCCCCACCACAACCAGGGGCGGTACACGTAACGCATCAGCAGAAAGCCGGCCAGCGCGACGGACAGGCTGTAGACGAGGACCGTGATCAGCTGTTCGGCGTCGCCACCGAGCAGCGCGGGCACCGCGTAGGCACCCAGGATGCCGAGGACCGCGAGAATGGGACCGTGGCGCAGCGCCAGCAACATCGTCCCCAGCGAGATCAGCGCCAGCAGCACGAAGACCACCACGGGAGGCCACAACTGGTAGAGGTGCAACGCTGCAAGCACCGCCGCATACAGCGTCAGGCTCGCGCCGCCCGCCAGCGCAGCCACGGCGTCGTAGTGGCGCTCTGCGCGCCGGCGCAGCCACTCAGCCAGTGCGTGCAGGGCCAGACCAGTGATCATTCCCAGCAGCACCCGTGCGGTCGGCCCGAGCCAACCCTGCTCGATCGAGTAGCGCACCAGGAAAATACCGGCAAGCCCGATCGAAAGACCGCCCAGCCAGACCATCCAGTAGTCACGGACTCTGGCGAGAGCGCCGCCCAGCGCGTCCTGCACGCGCGTGCGCCGCGTCGCGGACGCGTCGGGCTCTGCGGGTACGGCAGGTGAACCAGGGGTCCAGCCGCGTCCCGAAGCAGTGGAGTCAACCGCCGCGGCGGCGGTCGGTTGCGCAGCCGGTCTGGCGTCCACATCCTCGGACGCTGGACGGATCGCAGACGCAGCACCCGGTTCCCCCGGGCCTGCCGGGCGCAGGCGCCGCAGTTCCTGTTCGATCCGCAACACTCGCGTCTGCAGGTTCTTCAGGCGCAGGGCGCTCACCCAGCCCAGCACCGCACCGACCAGCAGCCCGATGACCAGGACCGAGAACAGCAAACCACCCAGGAAGTTCATTCACCCCGTCCCCGATGCCACTGCCCGCGCAGCCGCGGTAGCGTGAACATACAGCCACGGAGGTACACGGAAATCACAGAAAACGCAAAATAATTCAATTCTCTTTCCGTGTCTGTCCGTGCTTTCCGGGACTCGAGTTTTCATCTTTCAGGCTGGCCCGCCGCGGCCATGACGGTAAGGCCCGGCGGCGCCGGTGTTTCGGCGCGGAAGAACGGTCAGCGGCCACCCGTCGGCCGCAGGATGGTGGCAACGGTGGTGCGGCCCTCGACGCGCGTCCGCAGCCAGCGCCGCGCCTCCGCCCAGTCCACCGGATTGGCCGCCAGTGCAGGCACCGCCACCACGACGTAATCGCCGCGCTCCGTGACCACGATCCTGTGCCGGTCTCCAGCAACGTCGGGCAGCAGGGACAGATGCACCCAGTCGATACGTTCTCCGCTTCGCAAGGCTGCCTGCAGCGCAGCCGCAAGGGCGCGCAGGTCGATCACGAGTTCCTGGCAGATGGCCTCCCTGGCGGCGCGGCCAGACAGATCCGGGAACTCGCAGCGCAGACCGTCCGAAGTCTGCCAACCCGGTGGCCGGCCTTGCGACAGCACCCAGGTCCCCTGCACTCCCAGACCCTGAGCTGCCGCTTGCCCCGAAGCGCCGGCGTCCTCGGTGGGGCAGTGGTGATCCCGGCAGAACGCCGCCGCGACCTCTCGTTCCAGCCGGCTCTGCACGGTAACCCTGGGCCAGGCCACCCACAACGGCCGCCCGTCGATCAACAACAGGATCTGGCCATGGCGGTCGGCGTGCAGTTCGACCATCCGCGCGGCATACAGATTCGCCTGCGCGATGCGCAGGTCCGAGAGAACCGGCGCGGCGGCCTGATGCCAACGGGTGAGCTTGCGCTGACCGCTCGCGTCGCGCATTCGCTCGCGCAGGGCCTGATCCAGTTCCGCCTCGTAGGCCTCGACCAAGGCCTCGACGATCAGCATCGCCAACGCCCGCCGCGCCTCCTGCGGCGCCTGTTGGAGACCGTCGATCACCCGCGCCAGGGGTGAGGGTTCGGCGTGGAGTTGCCTTGGCGCCGCGTCCTGTGGCAGCTGCGCATGGGCGCACGGGGCGGCCAGCAGGGCTGCCAGCATCAGCAACCCAAGCGTCCTGGGCAACGCTGTCAACATGGACGGTTCCTCATCGCGGACATGCTTCAACGTTCCACTCGATTGCGCAAGCGACGTGGTCCCCGGCGGTGAACGCCCGGGCTCGGCGCGCGTTCACCGCCAATCGAGGGAAACTTTCCGGATCGCGTTTGTCACACCTTTGACCCGCAAGCGATCCGTCCATCACCGGATCCCCGCCGCGACCGGCGAGCCCCCGGGCAACCGGAAGCGGTGTGCGGGCGCTTGAACACGACCCTTGGAAAACAGTACCGTTACTCGTGACGACCTTGGAAGAGGCAGACCCGATGCGCTTCATGCTCCGCACCCAGTCCACCACCCGGACGCCGCAATTCCAGCTCGGTCTGCTGGTGTTGGCCACCGGCCTGGTGATCACGTTGCAGAATCCGGCCGCGGTGGATTCGGCCTCCAGGCTGCTCAGTGAAATCGATCTGCCGTCGCCCGCGCGGGTGCTGGAATGGCGCCCGGACAGCCCGCCACCCTGGGTGGATGGCGACCAGATGCTGGCCGAGGAAGCGGAAGAACTGCCGCTCACC
>PULL01000325.1 GCA_003550945.1 Thioalkalivibrio sp.
ACTCTGACCGGCTTTTCCAGCAGCCCGAACAGCCGTTCGATGTTGGCCAGCGACTGGCGGATCTCGCGGTAGACGAAGCCGAGGAAGTTCAGTGGGATGAACAGCTGGATCATGTAGGCGTTGACCATCACCAGGTCGCCCAGTGTCATGGTGCCGGCGGCCACCTGCTGCGCGGCGAGGATCATCATCACCGTGATTGCAGCGGCGATGATCAGCGCCTGCCCACTGTTCAGCAGCACCAGCGACAGCACGTTCTTTGTCCGGGCGACTTCCCAGGCGGCAAGCCCCTGGTCGTAGCGCTCGGCTTCGAAGCGCTCGTTGCCGAAATACTTGACCGTCTCGTAGTTCAGCAGGCTGTCGATCGCGCGCGTGTTCGACTCGTTGTCGCGCAGGTTCGCCTCGCGCACGAAGCGCGTGCGCCACTCGGTGATCACCACCGAGTAGCCTACGTATACCGCGATGGCCACGAGCACGGTGAACGTGAACACCGGGCCCACCGCGATCAGCAGGATCACCGCGACCAGCAGGATCTCCATCAGCGTCGGGAGGATGTTGAAGACCAGGAACCGCAGCAGGAAGCTGATCCCGCTGGTGCCCCGCTCGATGTCCCGCGACAGCGCGCCGGTCTGGCGCGACAGGTGGAAGCCCAGTTCCAGGCGGTGCAGGTGTTCGAACACCCGCAGCGCGGCCCGGCGCATCGCGCGTTCCGCGACGCGCACGAACACGGCGTCGCGCAGTTCGCCGAAAAAGGTCGCGGAAAACCGCAGCAGACCGTAGGCGACGATCAGCGCGATCGGCACCGCAACGAGTGCTTCCGGCCCGCTGTCCTCGAAGTGGTCGACGATGAACTTCAGTGCGAGCGGGACCATGACGTTCGCGAGCTTCGCCAGACCCATCAGGCCCAGCGCAAGGAACAGACGGCCGCGGAATTCCGACAGATAAGGCAGAAGGCTGGCGATGATGCGCCAGTTCATCGCCCCTTCGGGCGCGTCGACGAGCGAGGAATGACCGCGCATGGCAGAATTCGGGAGTCGCAGAGCGGATGAGGCCGCTCACTCTAAGGCGCCCCCGGCGGCGAGGTCCAGTGCGCCTCAACCGGGCGGGCTTTACCACGGCTGTGGCCGGATGCAGTTTCCAGGGACGGGAGAACAGGATGCGCAATCCAGAGGTTGAATCATTGCAGGCCCACGGCCCCGGCATGAGCCCGGAACCCGAACGGATTCTGGCCGAGGTGTTCGGGTATCCGGGCTTCCGCGGGGCGCAGCGGGAGATCATCGACTGCGTGATCGGTGGCGGTGATGCTCTGGTGCTGATGCCCACCGGTGGTGGCAAGTCGCTGTGCTACCAGATTCCGGCCATGGTGCGGCCCGGAGTCGGTGTGGTGATTTCGCCATTGATCGCGCTGATGCAGGACCAGGTCGCGGCGCTGCGGCTCAATGGCGTGCGGGCCGCCGCGCTGAATTCGGCGCAGACCCTTGCCGACATCCGGGCCACCGAACAGGCGCTGGAAGCCGGCGAGTTGGACCTGCTGTACATCGCGCCCGAGCGGCTGCTGTTGCCGCGCAGCCTGGAGTTGCTGGAGCGCTGCCGGCTGGCGCTGTTCGCGATCGACGAGGCGCACTGCGTGTCGCAGTGGGGGCACGACTTCCGGCCCGAGTATATCCAGCTGTCGGTGCTCGCAGAGCGCTTTCCCGCCGTGCCGCGCATCGCGCTGACCGCAACCGCGGATGGGCCCACCCGGCACGACATCGTGACCCGCCTCGGTCTCGACGGGGCGCGGCAGTTCGTCAGCCGTTTCGACCGTCCGAACATCCGCTACCGTATCAGCCAGTCCGACAGCAGCGGAGCGCGCAACCGCCTGCTGCGCTTCATCCGCGAGGAGCACCCGGGCGAGGCCGGCATCGTCTATTGCCTTTCGCGCAAGCGTGTCGAGGCGGTGGCCGAATGGCTGGCCGCACAGGGACTGACTGCGTTGCCCTACCACGCCGGGCTGACCACCGCGGAGCGCGAGCGCAACCAGACGCGGTTCCTGCGCGAGGAGGGTGTGATCATCGTCGCGACCATCGCGTTCGGCATGGGCATCGACAAGCCCAACGTGCGCTTCGTCGCGCACATGAACCTGCCCAAGAGCGTGGAGGCCTACTACCAGGAAACCGGCCGGGCCGGCCGCGACGGATTGCCCGCCGACGCCTGGATGCTCTACGGCCTGCAGGACGTGATCACGCTGCGCCAGATGCTCGAGCAGTCCACCGCCGACGACGGGCACAAGCGGGTCGAGCGGCACAAGCTGGAAGCCATGCTCGGGCTCTGCGAGCTGACCACCTGCCGACGCCAGGCGCTGCTCGCGTATTTCGGTGATGCGCTTCCCGAACCCTGCGGCAACTGCGACACCTGCCTGGATCCGCCAGCCACCTGGGACGCGACGGTGCCGGCGCAGATGGCGCTGTCCTGCGTGTACCGCACCGGCGAGCGCTTCGGCGTGAACCACCTGGTCGATGTGCTGCGCGGGCGCGTACAGGAGCGGGTACGCCGATTCGGGCACGATCGACTCGGCATCTTTGGCATCGGCGCGGATATCGAGGCGGCGGAATGGCGAAGCATCTTCCGCCAGTTGATCGCGCGCGGGCTGCTTCGCGTCGATCACGATGGGTTCGGCGCACTCAAGCTCGACGAGTCCTGCCGCCCGCTGTTGCGCGGCGAGGTCCGGATTGACCTGCGCCGCCAGGTACGTTCGGCGCGCTCCGGGCGTCCTCAGGCCACCCCGAAGGAATCAGTGGAGACGCCGTTCGACCCCGCGCAACAGGAACTCTGGGACGAACTGCGTGCCTGCCGCAGGCGGCTCGCGGATGCCCAGGGTGTGCCGCCTTTCATGATCTTCCACGATGCGACACTGCGGGAGATGGTGCGCGCAGCCCCGGCAAGCCTGGAGCAACTCGCCCGCATTTCGGGCGTGGGTGTGGCCAAGCTGGAGCGCTATGGGGACGAATTTCTGTCGGTCATACGTCAGAATAGCCAGCGATGATTCGACGCCTCTGACGGCGAAAGGGGACCACCAGTGATCGAAAGCGCCTTTCTGCGGCCGTACCACGAACAGCGGGACGGACGCGTGTACATCCGCCCGGAGCAGGCGAGCCGCTTCGCAAAGGGAATTGCCGGCGACTTCAATCCCATCCATGACCCCCACTCCAAGCGCTTCTGCGTGCCCGGTGATCTGCTCTTCGCACTGGTCCTGGCCCACTACGGTGTCAGCGCCAGCATGCACTGCCGTTTCGTCGGGATGGTCGGGGACGGCGTCGCGCTGGTGTTCCCGGAAGAGCCCGGTTCGCGCATCGTGATCAGCGACACGCAGGGAAAGGCCTATCTCGAGGTCGACCGGGAAGGTCCGGTGGTTACCGACCCCTACACCGTCGAGGCGCTGACACGAAGCTACGCCTCGTTCTCCGGCCAGAACTTTCCCCACGTGCTGGTTCCCCTGATGGAACAGCACCAGGTGATGGTCAACCCGGCGCGGCCGCTGGTGATCTACGAGCGGATGTCGCTGGAGTTGCAGACGCCGGTTGGGGGCCTCACGGAGACCGTGCAGCCGCGACTCGAGTCGGCCGAGATGCGGGTGGACGGAAAACGCGCGGATGTGCGGCTCGACTACGCACTGTGTGTCGAGGGCGATCCGTTCGCGCGGGGGAGCAAGCACCTGGTCCTGAGCGGGCTCAGACCCTTCGATCCGGAGGTGATGCACGCGATGGAGGCGCAGTACGCCGGCTGGAAGGAGGCCTACCAGTCCGACTGACGGCCGGACCGTCCAGCCGGGATGCACCATCTTGGTGCGGAGCTCGTGAACCGGAATGGCGCACATCGCACCCCTTTGGTGCATGCCGTGCGCGTGCCCCTTTCCTGGCCTGACCCGCGAAGCTGGTCCGCAACTTGCTTTCCGGGCTGCAGCGCCGGTAGCGGGAGAAGCGGATCCATGTTGTTAGTGCGTCTTTGTGGCGATACCGTGCCCAAGAGCTGGAACCGCTGGGGTCGGCCGATGACGCGGGATTCCCACCGCCTCTGGGCCTTTCTCCTGCCGCCTGGGATGGATCTGGCCAACCTGGTGCAGGCGCTGGTGATGGAAACGCCAGCTGACCAGCTGGATTCCTGCCTTGCCGTCTGGATCAATCCTGATTTCGACGGCCGGCTGCCGGTCTCGGTGCTCGACGAACTGGAGCCGCTGACCGTGCTCCATACGCGTCTGCACGAGCCCTGGATCATGGGTGATCTCGGCTCGCGGGTCCGGCCGGTGTTCCAGCCGATCGTTTCTCTGCAGGGGCCGGGGCGGCTGCTTGGCTACCAGATGCCCTGCGTGCTCGAGCACCCCGAGCGAGGCGAGGTGGCCGGCTCCGAATTTTACCTGCTGGCGCGCCAGGCGCGGCGCGTGGAGGCCGTCGAGCAGGCTTGCCAGATCGCGGCACTGGTGCGCAGGTCCGAGTACCTGCCTCGAGGGGTTCCGGCTTTCGTGCGCGCCTTCCCGCGCTCGCTGCTGCAGCAGGACCTGCGCAGGCATCCCTCCTACACCTGCCTTGAACGCCTGGGGATCGATCCCCGTGACATCGTGATCGAGGTCGCGGAGCGCGGCCAGGTGGACGACATCGACGCGCTGATCAACAGTTGTGGAATCCTGCGCAGCATGGGGTTTCGGATCGCGCTGGACGAAGTCGGCGCCGGGATGGGCCATGTGGGATTGATGGCGGGCCTGGAGCCGGAGTTCATCCGCCTGGACAAGGGGTTGATCCGCCACGCGCAGCGGGCTCAACCCGGCGCATCCCTGCTGGAGGGACTCGTGATGACCGCGCGCAGTATCGGGGCCGCGACCGTGGCCGAGGGCCTCGTGGACACGGACAGCCTGCGCCTGTGCCGCGAACTGGGAGTGGACTACGGCCAAGGGGAGATGATCGGGTCCTGTGCGCCGGTGCCCGAAGCCCCCCGGGCGCTGCCGGCAGCGGATTGACCATCGCCAGCCCTTGAGCGACCGGTGTTGCTCCGGCGGCACTTGCCAAAGGGATCAGCGGTTGCGCACCATGACGGTCGTGTCCCGGATCTGGGTCGGAGAACCATGCGCATCCGTATGTTGAGGGCAGGGCTGTCGATTGTGCTGTTGCTGGGCGTGCTGGCCGTGACCGGCCAGGCCAGCGCCTCGTTCGTGCTGTTGCCGGAACCGCTGCAGCAGGCGATCCGCGGGGAGGGCCTCCCGGCCGACGCGGTGGGGCTTTGGGTGAAACGGGTGGGTGATCCGGCCCCGATGCTGCAACTGAACCCGCGCCAGTCGTTCAACCCGGCCTCCACCATCAAGCTGGCCACCACGCTGGCGGCGCTGAAGGAACTCGGCCCGAGCCACGTGTGGACCACGGAAATCCACGCGACCGCACCGGTGCGCGACGGCGTGCTGCGCGGCGATCTGGTGCTGCGCGGGACCGGTGATCAGGGCATGGTCAGCGAGGAGCACTGGCGCATGCTGGGTGCGTTGCGGCGCACCGGCCTGCGCCGCATCGAGGGCAACGTCTACCTGGACACGAGTCACTTCTACCTGCCGATCGAGGACCCGGGCGCATTCGACGGGCAGCCGCTGCGTGCCTACAACCAGCCGCCGCACGCGCTGATCGTGAACGCCAATGCCCTGCGCTTTCACGTGATGCCCGACGTCAACGGCGGAGGGATCCGCGTCGTGCCCGACCCGCCGCTACCCGGTCTGCAGATCGTGAACAACCTGCGCGGCGTTCAGGGGGGTTGCGGCGGCTGGCAGCGCGGCATCCGTTACGAAGTGGACAACGGTGCCTCGGGCGCGCGGGTGATCTTCTCCGGGGACTACCCCGTGAACTGTGGCGACTACGAGCTGCTGCGCACGGCGATCGCGCCCGAGTTGTACAACCGCGAGATCTTCCGGCTGCACTGGTCACAGTGGGGCGGTGAACTGCAAGGGGACGTGCGCTACGGCGTCCTGCCGCTCGACAAT
>PULL01000206.1 GCA_003550945.1 Thioalkalivibrio sp.
CCGGCAATGCTTTCGGCACCGCCGGCCACCGCGTGGTGGTCGAGGCGTTCCTCACCGGCGAGGAGGCCAGTTTCATCTGCATGATCGACGGCGAACACGTGCTGCCGCTGGCCAGCTCGCAGGATCACAAGGCGCGCGACGACGGCGACCGCGGCCCGAACACCGGCGGCATGGGCGCCTACTCCCCGGCGCCTGTCGTGACCCCGGAACTGCACCGGCGCCTGCTGGCCGAGGTGATCGGACCCACACTGCAGGGCATGCGCGCCGAGGGCGAGCGCTACACCGGCTTCCTCTATGCGGGCGTGATGGTGGACCCACAGGGCAATCCGCAGGTGCTGGAATTCAACTGCCGCTTCGGCGACCCGGAGACCCAGCCGATCCTGATGCGCCTGAACAGCGATCTTGCCGACATGATCGAGGCCGCGATCGACGGCCGCCTCGACGCCATCGAGGCCGACTGGGACGAGCGTGTCGCGCTCGGCGTGGTGCTGGCAGCCGGCGGCTATCCTTTGGACTACCGCAAGGGAGATCCGATCACCGGCCTTGACGCGGCGAACAGCGACACCAGCCGCGTGTTCCACGCCGGCACGCGAAGGCTTGACGACGGCACGGTGGTCACCGACGGCGGCCGCGTGCTCTGCGTGGTCGGGCTCGGCGACGACTTCCGCGCGGCGCAACAGAATGCCTACCGGGCCTCGCAAGGGATCCGATTCAACGATATATTCTTTCGGACCGACATTGGCCATCGCGCGCTGGAACGTTCCTGAGCTTCGCCGGAACGCCCACAGCCGCAGGCTTCCCACGACCATCCACCGGAGGTCACGCGATGAGCGCAGCACCTGACGACACCAATCCACGGCACCACCTGTCGCCGCTCGCCTGCGACAGTGACAGCCTGCGCCAGTCGATCCGCGACGCGCTGGTCCGGGCGGTCGGCAAGGATCCCGATCTCGCGACCCCGCGCGACTGGCTGCACGCAGTCTCGTTCGCGATCCGGGAACGGATCATCGAACGTCGCGTGGTCACCCGGCGACAGTTCGCCGAGGAAGACGTGAAGCGGGTGTTCTACCTTTCGATGGAATACCTCATCGGCCGAATGCTCGAGGCGAACCTGCGCAACATGGGCGTCTTCGAGGCCACGCAAGAGGCGCTGGCGGAACTCGGTGTCGACTTCCGCGAGATCGCGCGGCTGGAGGAGGACGCAGCGCTGGGCAACGGCGGCCTGGGGCGGCTCGCGGCCTGCATTCTCGAATCGATGGCGACACAGGGCTATCCGGGATACGGCTACGGGATCCGCTACGAATTCGGGATGTTCCAGCAGCACATCGAGCACTTCCGCCAGGTCGAGCATCCGGACACCTGGCTGCGCTACGGCAACCCCTGGGAGTTTCCCCGGCCGGAGAAGATCTTCCCGGTGCGCTTCTACGGCTATGTGGTCGAACATCACGAACAGGACGGAGAGAACTGCTTCACCTGGGAAGACGGCGAAGAGGTCATCGCGATGGCCTACGACTATCCCACCGCGGGCTTTGAACGGCGCAACGTGAACAATCTCCGCCTGTGGGCGGCGAAACCGACGCGGGATTTCGACCTGCGCTATTTCAACGAGGGCGACTACATCCGAGCGGTTGCGGACAAGAACGAATCCGAGACCATCTCGATGGTGCTGTACCCGAACGACGTCACCGCGATCGGCAAGGAACTGCGCCTGAAGCAGGAATATTTCTTCGTTTCGGCGTCGCTGCAGGACATCCTCGACCGCCACCTGAATCTGGGCTACGAGCTCACGGCGCTGGCGGACAAGGCCGCGATCCAGCTGAACGACACCCACCCCGCGATCGCGGTGGCCGAGCTGATGCGGCTGCTGGTGGACCAGCATCGTTTGCCCTGGCCGCAGGCCTGGGACATCACCCGCAACGTGTTCTCCTACACCAACCACACCCTGATGCCCGAAGCACTGGAGACCTGGCCGGTCGCGCTGATGGAGCGCGTGCTGCCCCGGCACATGCTGATCATCTACAACATCAACCACGATTTCCTGGAGGAGGTACGTCACCGCTTCCCGGGAGAGCACGACCTGCTCGGACGTCTGTCGATCATCGACGAGGGGCACGGGCGGCGGGTCCGCATGGCACACCTGGCGGTGGTCGGCTCGCACAAGGTCAACGGCGTGGCCGCACTGCACACCAACCTGCTGAAGGAAACGCTGTTTGCCGACTTCTTCCGGGTGTGGCCCGAGCGCTTCATCAACGTGACCAACGGCGTGACCCCGCGCCTGTGGATGGTGCAGGCGAATCCGGCGCTGACCGCGCTGATCGACTCCCGCATTGGCACCGACTGGAAATACGATCTCGACCGCCTGAAGCAGTTCACGCCCTACGCCTCGGACGAAAAGACCCGCGCGGCCTTCCTCGAGGTCAAGCGGCAGAACAAGAAGCGGCTGGCATCCCTGGTGAAGAAGCGCACCGGCATCGAGATCTGGCCGGACGTGATGTACGACGTACAGATCAAGCGCATCCACGAATACAAGCGCCAGTTGCTGAAGCTGCTGCACATGATCGAGCTCTACCAGCGCATCCGCGACGGCGAGGACGTGCCGCCCCGGGTGGTGCTGTTCGCGGGCAAGGCGGCCCCCGGCTACCAGCGCGCGAAGAACATCATCGAGGTCATCAACGAGGTCGCGGACATCATCAACCACGACCCGATGGTCGGCGACCGCCTGAAGTGCGTGTTCTTCCCGAACTACGAGGTCAGCTCGGCCGCGATCATCATCCCGGCGGCCGATCTGTCGCAGCAGATCTCCACCGCCGGGTTCGAGGCGTCGGGTACCGGCAACATGAAGCTCGCGCTGAATGGTGCGCTAACCATCGGCACGCTGGACGGCGCGAACATCGAGATCCGCGACGCGGTGGGCGAGGAAAACATCTTCATCTTCGGGATGACTGCACGCCAGGTCGCCGAGCACCGTGCCGCCCACGTGCAGCCCAGTTCGCACCTGGACTCGCATCCACGCCTGCGCACGATCGTCGACGCGCTGCGCACCGGGTTCTTCGCCAATGGCGGGCGGGCGCTGCACGCGCAGTTGGCCAGTTATTTGCTCGAAGAAGACCCGTTCTTCGTGCTCGCCGACTACGCCGCCTACAGCGAAGCCTGCAACCGGGCGGACCACCTGTACCAGGATCGCGACGCCTGGGCGGAAGCCGCCCTGCTGAACATCGCCCGCATGAGCTATTTCTCGATCGACCGGACGGTGCGCGAGTACGCGGAAAACATCTGGGACGTGCTGCCGGAACCCGTGCAGCCCCCCTGCCCGCCTCCAGGGAACTGAGGGCTCCCGCGCCCGCGCCCTCCCGAACCCTCTCCGGCACGCGGGGAGGGAGCACTCTCCCCTCTCCCGCTCGCGGGTGAGGGGTTTTTCAGACGACCCGCGCGTAGAGGTCGTGCTCCGTCGCGCCGGTGATCTCGACCTCGAGAAAGCGGCCGGTGGGGGCATCGGCACCCTCGACAAACACCAACCCGTCGATCTCCGGTGCATCCCCGCGCGAGCGGGCGATCAGCGTGCCGTCTTCGTCACGCCCGTCCACCAGCACGGTCTCACGGCCACCAATGCGGGCCTGCAACCGATCGGCACTGATGCCGGCCTGCGTCTGCATGAACGCTTCCAGCCGGGCCTGCTTCTCGGCTTCGGGTACCGCGCCCGGCAGCGCATTCGCCGCCGCCCCTTCCACCGGGGAATAGGCGAACGCGCCGACGCGGTCCAGCTGCGCCTCCTGCAGAAAGTCGAGCAGCGCCTCGAATTCGGCCTCGGTCTCGCCCGGAAACCCGACGATGAAAGTCGAGCGCAGCACGAGCTCCGGTACCTGCTCGCGCCAGCGGCGGATGCGCTCCAGCACCCGCTCGGCCGCGGCCGGCCGGCGCATCGCCTTCAGGATCCGCGGATGGCCGTGCTGCAACGGCATATCCAGGTAAGGCAGCAGGCGCCCCTCGGCCATCAGCGGGATCAGGCGGTCCACGTGCGGGTAGGGGTACACGTAGTGCAGGCGCACCCAGATTCCAAGCTCTCCAAGTGCCGTCGCCAGGCTGGTGATGTCCGACCGCATCGGACGCCCGTTCACGAAACCGGTCCGGTAGCGCAGGTCGGCACCGTAGGCCGAGGTGTCCTGCGAGATCACCAGCAGTTCCTGCACCCCGGCCGCGGCCAGGCGTTCGGCTTCGCCGACGATCTCGCCGATGGGGCGGCTCGCGAGGTCACCGCGCAGACTCGGAATGATGCAGAAGCTGCAGCGGTGGTTGCAGCCTTCGGAAATCTTCAGGTAGGCGTAGTGACGCGGGGTCAGCTTGATGCCCTGCGGGGGAACCAGGGTCGCGAACGGATCGTGGGGCGGCGGCAGCCGCTCGTGCACCGCCGCCATCACTTCCTCGAACGCCTGCGGTCCGGTGACCGCCAGCACCTCCGGGTAGGCCTCCCGGATGCGCGCGGCATCCCGCCCCAGGCAGCCGGTGACGACAACCCGGCCGTTCTCCGTCAGCGCCTCGCCGATCGCGTCCAGGGACTCGGCAATCGCGCTGTCGATGAAACCGCAGGTGTTGACCACCACGAGGTCGGCAGCGGCGTAGTCAGCCGCGATGCCGTAGCCCTCGGCGCGCAGCCGGGACAGGATCTGCTCGGAATCGACCAGCGCCTTCGGACAGCCCAGGCTGACGAACCCAACCTGCGGCTCGGGGCTTGACATTTGCGCAAGCTTATTCACAGGACCTCCGGGCCGGCGTTACGCCGTGCAAGACCGCGGCTATCGGGGTCCGGGTGCCCGGGACGCAGAAAAATTTCTTCATTTTTTTCATGTACTTCATGATTTCGATCAAGACGTGACCGGAAGCGCGGAACCCAGGATTGACGAGGCCTGCCGCGGTCCAGTGACATACCATCCACAGAGTTATCCACAGGATCCGTGGATAACCGGCAAAGCCCCCTGCCCGCTCAAGCACTTGGAACCGGTTTCTGAGAGCGCCGGGAGATTGTCGCTGAAATGACCTGGGGCCACAGGCAGACCATCCGCCGACTTGCCAGCCACCAACGGCGCCCGCTATTCTATAGGACTTTTCGCCGGAACCCGACCCGAGCCAGAGACATGAAAGCGAACATCCACCCGAAATACCACGAGGTCAAGGTCACCTGCAGTTGCGGGAACACCTTTGAAACCCGTTCCACCTTCGGCGGCAGCGAGATGCACCTCGACGTCTGCTCCCAGTGCCACCCGTTCTACACGGGCAAGCAGAAGATGCTGGACACCGCCGGTCAGGTCGACAAGTTCCGCCGCCGCTACGGCTTCTGATCCCGGCCACGCGCCCCCGATGGCGCGTGCCTCGCTCGGCTTCCCCCGGGCACCCCGCTGCAACGGGGTGCCCGTTGCGTTTGGGGGGCTCTCGGTGCGCCTCTCCCGTTAAGGCAACGTTCACAGCGGCGGGCTAGAATTTCGTCAATCCTGAACCCATCGGGAGAATCCGCCCAGATCCGCGAGGTGACAGCACCATGACCGCCCGATTCGGCACCAAGCCCCGTCCAGCGCAATGGCGCGTCTGGTCCGGCCTCGTTGCGTCGATGGTCGCCGTTTTCCTGCTGCTGTCCGGCTGCACCACCAACCCGGTGACCGGCCGTTCGCAGCTGATGCTGGTGTCCGAGAGCGCGGCGATCTCGGCATCTCGCCAGGCCTACGTGGAGATGCTCGCCCCCGCGCGGGAAGAGGGCCGGGTCGATAGCGACCCGAAAACCAAGCAACGGGTGCAGCGGATCACCGAGCGCGTGGTCGCTCAGGCGGTGCGCTACCGCCCCGAAACGGCGGACTGGGACTGGCAGATGTCGGTCATCGACGACCCGGACACGATCAACGCCTTCGCGATGGCCGGTGGCAAGATGGCCATTTACACCGGCATCATCGATCAGCTCGATCTCACCGACGACGAACTGGCCCAGATCATCGGGCACG
>PULL01000141.1 GCA_003550945.1 Thioalkalivibrio sp.
ACTCAGCGGCCTGAAACCGGGTGCTGCCAAAAATGCCAAGGGCGAGATGATCGAGGCGGCCGACAAGGCGCTCTATGCGGCCAAAAGCGCCGGGCGCAACAAGCTCGTGGTCGCCCGCTGATCCTCCCGTCGCCCTGCCCGCTGGAGATCGTCTATGCTTCGAGCGAGGTCAAACCCCGCAACCCGCATCGGGCTTGCGATCATGCGCGCCTGTTTCCTTTTTCATGCAGCCAGTGTCTTTGGGACACACCTGTGCCGGGGGTGACGAGATTGCAAATGCACTGTGCACCTGTGGAAGGGACGAACCGCCGTTGCCCGATCCATGCGGCAACCCGTGAGACGCCCATCGTGCCGGCAACAAGGGAGGACAGGCTGTGCTGAACGCCCGCGTCAAGACCGCACTGAAATTCTGCCCAAATCTGCCGACGCCGCCAGGCATCGCGATGCGCATCGTGGAGATGGCGCGCGAACCGAACCTGGATCTGGGCTCGCTGGCGCAGCTGCTGTCCCAGGACCCCGCACTCGCAAGTCGGGTGATGCGGGCCAGCAACTCGGCCCTTTTCAACCGGCCCCACCCCACCGAGAATCTGCGGCAGTCGATCGTCGTCGTCGGGCTGGACGCGACCATGAACCTCGCGTTGAGCTTCTCGCTGGCCCAAACCCTGGGCAAGGGGTTGACCTCGGAACAAGGGGTCAAGCTCGTCTGGCACCGGGCGCTGATCGCGAGTTCCGGCGCGCGTCTGCTCGGCGCCCGGATGAATCGAAGGGACCAGGAGGAACTTGCCCTGGCCGCCCTGCTTCAGGATATCGGCATTCTCGCTCTGAACGCGGCGTTACCGGATGAGTACCCGCCGATCCTTGACGGAGCCCGGGATCACGACGACCTGCTCCGCCGTGAACGTGACTCCCTGGAGACCGATCACGGGGAGGCCGGGGTGTGGCTGATGCAGGCCTGGCAACTGCCGAAGAAGATGGCTGACGCAGCAGGCTGCGCGCACGGCCGTTGCCCGGACGGCCTGAGCGCCAGCGATACAACCTTTCACCGCATCATCGCGTGTTCAGGGCGCATGGCCAACCTGATCCTCGGCGACGATACGGAAAAACTCACCACCGAGCTCGCGCTGAGTTGCCTCGAGGTTGGCCACCTTTCCCAGGACGATCTCGGCAGCCTGCTCGAGTCCCTCGCAGAGGTGTTGCCAGAGACGGAAAGACTGTACGAAACCGAACTGATGTCCCCGGCTCTGGTGACGGGGATCCTCGACCAGGCCCGTGAGATCCTGAACACGCGAAACCTGATGCGGGATCGCACAAATCGAGGACGCGGTCTGGATGGTCGAAGCGACCGGTTCGGCTGATCCTCCGGCTCTCGCCCGTGCAGGATGCCTTCGGGCTCCGTCGGTCGATGCGTTGCCCGCTGGCAGCGCCTGAACCAGAGAGTGAGCTGCGCCGGGTTCTCCGGTGACCGGTTGTCGCGGGCCAGTCGGCCTTCTCAGATCCTCCAAGCGCTGATGGAGTCCATCCTGGTGCGCCGAGGCGAAAGAATGATGCACGTGATGGAACGTGTTCGGGCGTCCGCGGCAAGTCGCAGGCCTTAGTTTCTGCCGGACTCGACCCGTGCTGGCGGTGCTGCGCAAGCGCTACGACGGACTACTTGCCAAACTGGGCGGTCATCGCGCCGCGCTATCCAAATGGCCTGAATGGCCCGCGAGGGCCCTACTCTCCCACGCCCTCGATATGGCTCTCTTCGGCCATCGCAAGCAACTCGCCCACGATGTCGTTCATCGTCACCAGCCCGACCAGCTCGCCGCTCTCCAGTACCACCACCCGCCGCGTGAACTGCGAAATCATCATCCGGGCCACGTACTTCACGTCCATCACCTGCGGCACGATCAGCGCGGGCTTGGTGCACACGTCGTAGACGTTGATCAGGTCGATGTCACCCTCCTCCGACACGATCGTGCGCAGGATCGCCGAGTAGGTGATCATGCCGTAGGCATCGTGTTCGTCACGCCGCTCGACCACCAGCGACTTCACCTTGTGCCGACGCATCTGGGCCATCGCCTCGCGCAGCGTGGCCAGCGGCGAGATGGTGACCACCTCAGTCTGCATGATGTCCTTGACTACCATGTTGCCTCCGGGACGTGGAATCGATACGGAAAGGGTCTTGGGAGATGCTGTCGATCCGGCCGCACAAAAGCAGGGACCGCCTCCGGCCGCCGGGATCAGATTTCGTCCTTGATGCGTTCCTCGAAGCTCTCGATCTGGCTCGTGTCGATACCGGCGATGTGATCCAGCGGCACGGTGAACACCACCCCCTTGGAGTGTTTCGCCAGTTCGAGTTCCACCGTCAGCGCTTTCATCACCCGCAGCGACAGCTTCTTCTCCAGCACACAGATCAGTACGCTCTGCGACCCCTCGTAGGTGAGCCCGAAGAAGGTCTTCTTCTCCTTCGCGCCGATCCCGCGGGCATCGAGCAGGGTGACGCCACCGGCGCCCGCCTGCTTGGCGGAGTCGATCGCTTTTTCCTCGAGATCCTCGGCGACGATCGCGACAAGCACAGCAAATTTCATGGTTCAGTCCCTCTCCAGCGGTTGAGGAGTTCCACCGCGATGGCGTAGAGCATCACGGATATTATCGGAAAGATCGAGGCGAACGCGATCAGGCCGAAGCCGTCGATCATCACGTTGCGCCCCTCGATGTGCGTGGCGAGACCGATGCCCAGCGCGGTCACCAGCGGCACGGTAACCTCGGAGGTGGTCACACCACCCAGGTCATAGGCCAGCGCGACGATGTACTTCGGCGACAGGAAGGTCAGCAGGATGACTACCGCATAGCCGGCCATGATGTAGTAGTGGATCGAATCGCCGGCGATGATCCGGTGCACCCCGACGGTGATCCCGACCGCAACGCCGAGCGCGACCAGAATGCGGATCGTGTTGCCATTCAGCCGGCCTTTCGCCGCCTCCTCCGCCTTCTGGCCAATCGCGATCAGCGCAGGCTCGGCCATCGTCGTCGCGAAGCCGATCGCGAACGCGAACAGGTAGACGAAAATCCAGCGGTCCAGCCCGATCAGCTGCTCGGCCATGCTCTGGCCGATCGGGAACAGACCCATCTTCAGACCGACCACGAACGCGTACAGGCCGACAATCACCAACAGGAAACCGCCCATCACCTTGTGCAGGTGGGCGATGTGCTTGCGGATCACCAGGTATTGGAAAACCAGCACGACGGCGATGATCGGCAGCACGTCCCGGAACATGATCATCAGGTCGCGCAGCATGCCGAGCAGCACGCTTCCCGCGACCTCCTGAACCACCTCGGTGACTTCCGGATCCACCGCCTCCGCAATGCCCTCGACGACCTCGCGGGCCTCGCCGAAGCTGTACACGATGATCCCGTAGATCTGCACCGAGATCATCGGCACCATCACCGCCAGCCCGACCAGCCCGAAGCCGTGAATCAGCGGGTTACGGCCCCGCACCGACACCGCGAGACCGATTCCCAGCGCCGCGATCAGCGGCACGGTAACGATATTGGTGGTCACGCCACCGGAGTCGTAGGCGAGTCCGACGATCTCCTCCGGTGCGAAGAAGGTCACGATCACCACGACGATGTAACCGATGATCATGTACCAGTGCAGGCTGTGTCCCAGCAGAATCCGAACCACCCCCAGCGCAACCACCAGGCCCACGGATACCGCGACCAGTAGCCGCAAGGTCAGCGCGCTGATCCGGCCCTCGCTGATGATTTCCGCCTGGCTCGCGACCGCGATCAGCGCGGGCTCGGCCACTACAGCGGCGAACCCCAGACAGAACCCAAAAATCATCAGCAGCGGCAACGAGCCCTTGCGCGCGAACTCGTTGGACAGGTTCTTGCCGATCGGGAAAATCCCGAGTTCGAGCCCCTGAAGGAACAGGGCAACTCCCAGCACCACGACGAGCAGCCCGACGGCCATCGGGAGCCATTCGTCCGGAACCTGCCGGATGATCACGAACTGAAAGATCCCGACGACCAGTATGATCGGCAGCAGGTTGCGGAACGCGTGGTTCAGCAGGTGCAGGAAGTCCCTGAACTGGTTCACGGGCGCAGCGTAATCCGTTGGCGGGATCGGTCAGGCGTGGAGATCAGCGGGCGCCGCCTTCCAGCCGTTCGGCCGGTGCGTGCTCGGTGATGTGCTGGCGCAGCGCCTGGATGTCGATCCCACCGGTGCCACTCACCGGGAGGCAGAAGGCGAGACCCTTGAACGGCTCCAGCAATTCCAGCTCCACGTTCATCCTTTCCGCGACCCGAGCCGCGGTGGCTTCGTCCAACAGCGCGACGAGAACCGTCTCGGCGCCAAGGTAGGTCAGACCGAAGAAGGTGATGTGTTCGGGGAAGCTCATCCCGCGGGCGGAAAGGAGGGTCATCCCGCGCGCGCCTTCCCGGCGGGCGATCTCCCGCGCCGCCTCCTCGAGTTCGTCCGCGACCACGGCCACCAGAAGCATCGCCTTCACAGCCTGTCTCCGCTGCTTTTCGAACCTGAGCCGAAGATAGCACAGCAAAACCGTCCACTTGCAGGCCACCCCAGCCGCGCAAAAAGGGCGGAGCCAAGAAAAAAAGCCGCTTGCATGTTGCGCTAAGCGGCTGTTTTTTCAGGCTTATCTGGTAGGCGCGATTGGACTCGAACCAACGACCCCCACCATGTCAAGGTGGTGCTCTAACCAGCTGAGCTACGCGCCTGTCGCGTTCGAAGCGCGTATTGTACAGGGTTATCCAGGGGTGTCAAAAGCAATTCAAACCATTGAAATCCTGTGCAACGAGCAGGATCCTACGCAGTGCAGGAACCCGCCCTGCGTCCTTCCGGTGACCGGTCACTCCCATGCAAATGCTTCCGTCGATCGCGGACATCTCCAACGCCATTCAGTTGTCGATCGCGCCGGTCTTCCTGCTGGTGGGGATCGCCGGGTTCATCAACGCCTTCGTTTCGCGTCTGTCACGGGTCGTCGACCGCAGCCGGCACCTTGAAGGTGTGCTCGGCGATGCCGACGGCGAGGCCCGCGAGGACGCACTGCGCGAGCTGTGCATACTCGACCGGCGGGCCCGGCTCGTGTACGTGGGCATCACGCTGGGAATCACCACGGCCCTGTTGATCTGCATCCTGATTGTCACCGTGTTCGTCGAGGCTTTCCTCGGGGTCAGTCACGCGATCCTGATCGGCGGACTGTTCATTGCGGCAATGCTCTCTCTGATTGGAACCCTGGTCTCCTTCCTGCGCGAAGTCTTTCTGGCCGTCAGCAGCCTTACGGTCGGGCGCTCGCGGAAGCTCGCCGTTGATCCGAAATGTTGAACTGGCGACCAGATTCCTTGCACCCACGAGGTCCCGGGTCCTATTCTTCAAAGTGGCAAGAACGCCGAAAACGGGAGGGGTTTTATGGAATACGGGGACGCTATCGTCTGGCTGACCGCCATCGCACTGGGGGCTTCCGTTCTGGTCATTATCGGGCTGCTGTTCTTTCTGATCTTCAAAGCCATGCAAAAACCGGAGACCTGAACGGGTTCCTACCGGGATTTCTGCCGGCGTGATCGACTGCATCACGGCGGCAGTCCCGGCCCATCTGCCGGGACTGACTTCGGGGCATCGGTCGCGGGGTTTTCGCCCGAGCGCAAGCGCTGGATGAACTTACCTGAGCCGCGAGACTCCCAAGCGCATTGCCTGCCTTACGGAGCCAGCGATGAAAGGTTTCTTTAGCGGCCGAGCCGCCCCTGTCCACGCGACCCTGCTCTGCGCGGCGCTCCTGACCGGCACCGCTAGTGCGAACTGCATGTCCCCCGGCGACTGGCGGGACAGCAGTGGAGAACCGCTGTCCCCGATCGATCTTTACCAGAATCTCGCCGAAGCGGATGTGGTTCTGCTCGGTGAAACGCACGACCGGATGGAGCATCACCGCT
>PULL01000052.1 GCA_003550945.1 Thioalkalivibrio sp.
ATTTGCCTGTGCATAAAACCGGCCCGGCCCAGTTTTTTCATGACCCGGTAGAGGGCCTCTCCTACAGCCGCCGGCTCAGAATCCGGCCCCGGAGGAGGGCTGCTTTTTCCGCCTGCCAGCTTGATGATGTCATAATCCCAGCTCTCAAAACCGGGGCCCTGGTCATCAAGGTCCGGCCCGGCCAGCAGCTCTCGCAAAGCAAGCAGCAGATCCTGATATATCCTGCGCTCTTTTGCTGTGGCTTTGTCCCACAGGAAAACCGTTTGCCAGTTGTGAAACCTCAGGCGTTCAGCCAGGGCTTGAAAATCTTCTATTTCGTCCAACAGTTCAAACAGGGTCCTGCCCCCGGTTTCTCCATGGACAACCCACTCGATGAAGGTCCTTTCCAGGTCTTTTGAGCCGGCCAGTTTTAATAACTGCTCCCTGTGCCGGAGCAGGTCACTGCCGTTGACCGCCATCCTGACCAATAAGGGGGCCTGGGAGCCGGGCTCTTCACTCCAGGGGGTGGCCCCCAGGAGGCGGCCAATTTTGCGCCACAGCTCCATTTGGGCTTGCCCCGGCTCTCCGATCAAGAAAATGGCGGGGCGCAATTCTTCCACCTGTTCCAGGCTCTCCCGCACCGGCGGCTTATGCTCGTAGCGGGCCAGCAGCTCCTGCCTGACCGCCTGAAAATTGTTCTTTAAGTGCCCGCTGATAGCCGCCCCGGCATAATCTTTGGGTCTTTCATCGATGTGGAGGGCGGTATACTTCAAGCAGGGATTACAGACTGCAAGGCCCCGGATTTTAAAGGAAGCCACCAGGGCCGGGTCGCAGCCGTAAGTGCCGACCAATATTTTTTCTGCGCAGGCTGGGATCTCGATCGGCGTTTTAAAGATGTAAGCATCAAAAGATAAGAAAGTCTTGTCCCGGCGGTCTATCTGATCGAGCGGAATTTCAGGCCAGGGGGGTCGGGGCGAGGCCCCCTGGATAAATACCCCCTGCTCGGTGCGGTTCCACCTGGTCAGGGCGCACAGGAGCGGTTCCCGGTCCTGCATGTCAAGGACGATACTTTCGGCAGTCTTAACATCAAAGCATATATCCGAGTTGGCAATTACCACAGTAGCGGCGGGCAAGCGGTTGGCATATTCGAACAGATCTTTGTAACTGGGCCGCTCCCGGACCGCTATAAATTTTAATTTCTGATCCCGCCTCAGGCGATCGATCTCCTTAAAAACCGAAGCGGGCACTTTTTGATCAAAGCGATCGGGATCTCCTTCATAAAAGACATGGACCCCGGCAATGAAGGGATTTCTACAGTTGGCGGCGGCGATGGCCAGGTTGTTTTCCAGGGCCTCCGGGCTGTCATTTTCATAAAAAGAGGTTACAAGCGGGAACCGCGCCCCCTCAAGAAAGCCGGCCGAGTATTTTGCCGCTATAGTTTCATCTTTCTGCGAAAAGAGGTCGAGTTCTTTTAAAAGTTTTTTACGCCAGGATTCTTTTTCTTGCCGGGCCCGGAGGATATCTTTAAGCTCAAGCTCAATGCCCTTGAATTTTTGGGTCCAGGATGGTTTCGCATTAAGCTCTTCGCCGCCATCATCACAGGGGCGATCGTCAGCGAGGCGAACGTCCCCGGGCCCGGATCCCGCTTTATCAGGGCGAAGCCCTGCGGAAGAAGAGTCACTCGGTCCCCCGGGTGAGAAGGCGCCCTTTTGTTTTTCCTTCAGGCCCTCCAGGTTGTGGTAAATGCCCCGGTGGTGATAAACAACCACTTCAGGATCGATCCCTGCCAGGTTGTAGCGGGAGCTTTGCTTGTCTACTTCTTCGGCCCCAATTTCCCAGTTAACATGGGCCGCCCGGGAGGAGAGGTCGTTGGAGCGGCGGTATTTTTTTGCAGAAAAGAAGGGCGCCTTATAGCGGGCCACCAGAATAGAGTAAATGGACTGGGTGCGGTGTCCCAGGTAGGGAAATAGCGCCTGCAGTTCCCGGCGGGTAATTGAAGCGGGCTCAATAGCGCCTTCAATTAGCTGCCTTTTTGAAAGTTTTTCAGAAGCACTTAATTGAGGCAGGTACTGCTCTTCTTTTTTTAGCGTTTTGGGCCAAACCACCACCGCTTTATCCTGGCCAATCCGGTAGGCTTCTTCAATGATCTCCTGGTAGCGGCCGCCCCGGCGATACCCGACCAGGGCAGAACAAAGGTGCGGCGCCAGCAGCTCTTCATTGGAAGCCTTCAATAATTCCTGGCTTTTGTGATGGGTAAACATGATGTTATAAAAAGGCCAGCCGGCCTTGTCATCATGGTCCGTGATGAAAAAATCATGCGCGGCGATCAAGTCGAAGATGAGCTGCACGTCCTGCAGGGCGGCAAGCCCCGCATCCATCCACAAAACGAGGTCGCCATCTTCAATACCGGGCAGGTCGGCCCGAATGGCCGTTTGCTTGTAGGCGCGATGTTTCGGCTCTAAGTATTCCGGAAAGAAGGCTTTGGCCTGCTCCGGGTAGTCAACCAGTTCCACTTTTTCCAGCGATTCCAGGTAGTGCCGCTCTTCTTTAGAAAGGCGCAAGGGGTAAACCAGGATCTTATCAACGCTGTCCAGGCTGGTCCGGTGCAGGCTGGCGATAAGGTTCAGGCCCTGCTGGAAATAACCGGAGTCGAAAGAGGTTACGACGAGTTGGCGCGGCCGCTCCTTGAGCAGATCATATTTTTCCAGGGCCCGGGCGGTCTCCTTGTAGGGCGATCGATCCCGGTTTGCGGAGAGGACGGCCCGGGCTTTTTCTGTAGCGGCAAAGCGTTTTAAGAGGTGGCGCTCAATAACCGGCTTTTCTTTTTTTTGCTGCTCGCTCAGGGTAATCTTGGCATTAATTTTATGGTCTTTAGCGGTTAAAAAAAATTCTGCATACCTTGAAATCCACTGGTAGGGAACGTAACCAAAATTTTCATGGACCAAATGCAGGCACTCGTTGAGCTGCTGCTGCCTTTGTGCGGTGCTCTTGGCATCATCATGAACCACGGCCCGGCAGATGAGGCGATCGAGAAAGCCAAAGCGAAAGCCCCGGGCGGCGATGCGGATCCAGTATTCATAGTCCAACTGGAGGTTGTATTTTTCGTCCAGGCCGCCAACTGCTTCGTAAACCTTTCGCCGGAAAAATACGGCCGGCTGCAGCAAGCCCAGCGCCTGCTGGAGGGCCAGGCGGAAATCGGTGCCGGGCGGGTGAACATATGCTTCGGTTAGGATATTTCCTGCAGGATCAACCCGCAAGCCCCGGCCATATAAAAGATCAACCTGCGGATTATTTTTAAAATAATCCGCTACCGCCTGGAGCGCCCCCGGATCGTGATAGTAGTCATCGGAGTTCAACCAGGTTAAAATGTCGCCGGTGGCGACGTCCAGGCCCTTGTTGATGGCATGGGCCTGGCCCCGGTCCGGTTCAATAAAAACGCGGGCTCCGGCGGCCTCCCGGGCATATTCTTTTAAATAAAGCTCTGTCCCGTCGCTGGAACCGCCGTCAAATATAATGTGTTCCCTGTTGTCATAAGTCTGGGCCTTAACAGACTCCATTGTTTTACGAATTAATTTGGCTTGATTAAAAGACGGAGTAATGATGGATATTTTCATGAACAGCCTCCCAAAAATCCTTAGCGCTGCAGTTGATTAAATTAACCGGTGGCCAGACCGGTTACAGAATTCCGAAGGGCTCGAGCTCCCGGCGAGGTAGGATAGGCCGGACCTGGATTAGTTTATCTCGGAATGGGCGGTTTTTGCTGCCCTTTGCGGTTGATCAATTCTTGATAGTCTATGTCCCACTTTAAGGTTATGGACCAGGGGAGCAGTTTCCAGGTACTTACTGACTACCTTTATCAGCCGGGCCTGGTCAATGGGGTCCCTGAAGGCCAGCAAATTGCCCCAGGCTTTTTTTGAGCCTAAAGCGCAGGGATAGCGCAACAGCTGGCGCCAGTCATGCTTTATACCGTAAACGATGATGGGATGCCATTCACTGACATAAACTGAGTAGCCTCTCTGGTAGAGAAATTCGGCCAGATCCTGCCACGAGTAGCCCAGGGGCAGTGTTTTGGCGTCTTCAAATTCACATTCGATCACGGCGGGCTTGAAGCGCTCCCAGGGGAAACCCTGCAGCACGAAGAGATCGTGGCCTTCGGTATCAATTTTTAGGAAATCTACCGCCGGCAGGTCGTGAGGCTCCAAGGCCTCTTTTAAAGTAACCGTCTCCACTTGCTGAGCCTCCCGGTGGCTGGGATGAAAGGGGGACAGGGCGCTAATACCGGCGCTTTCCTTTGACCGGTAGAGGCCGACCTGCTTAGAGCTTGCGTTGCTGACGGCCCGGGGATCGAGGTAAACCAGGGAGGCATTGTCTTTTTGTTGGAGTCTCTCCTTTAAATCCAGGCGATTTTTTTGATCCGGTTCAAAGGCAAAGATCCGCCAGCCCTTTTTTAAAAAAGGCAGCAACGAGGCCCCGTGGAAGGCTCCCACGTCGATCATAACGGAGCCCTTCAGGCTCTCCGAAAAGAGCCCGGCAATAAAAGCTGTTTCGTCCAAAAAGGCCTGCAGGGGCCGCTCGAAGGGCCCAAGGAGGATCAGGTCTTCACTGTTGCTGAAAGAAAGGGCCCGGGCTATGGTTTCTTGGACCAGGGCATAAAAGAGAGGGAAATGATCTTCTATCTTAAGATCTTTTAGGTGATCTATGACACAGTTGTTGTAAAGAAGTAAGGGCACCTGGGCCCTGTGGCAGGCGTAATAGCGAATGGCGGTATTTAGCAGGGTAGTATTTAATTTATTTTTAATGCTTTTTTCAGCAATCAATTTACAAAAACCGCTGTCTTGAAATAATGCTTCGATGACCTCTTCATTTTTCTCCAAAAAGGCCCAGGCAAATAAATCAAGCTTGCGAAGGTTGAACAAGTCTTCCTTGTCAGGCCAGTCCTGGCTTAAAGATTGCGGGTTTGTGGCTACCAGGTCATCTTTGATCCGGTAAATACGCTCGATTACCATCTGCAGCTTTTGCACATGCCCGTAATAGTCTTTTTTTACCACAGAAGCGCCGTGACAGCGGTAGCCCGAAGAACCCTCCGGAGCTTTAAAAAAATGCTTCACTTTTGCCGCCAGTGCTGTGAAAAAGAGCCAGTCTTCGCCGTTGGTCAAATCTTCATCAAAGCAAAGATCTTTGAGGGCGGAAGACCGGACCAATAGGGCGCTGATATGAACGGGAAAGCTGGACATGTTCTCAAAAGAAACCAGCTCCTTTTTGCCCAGGAGCCAATCCAAAGCCATGCCGTTTTGATCTATGATCGCGGTTTCGGTATAGCAAACCTGCTTTTTAAGGTCATACTGGAGAACCCTGAGGCGGCCGGAAATAGATTTTTCATAATACAGATCATCGGCATCAAGAAAACCGATATAATGGCCACGGGCCAGAGCGAGGCCGTGATTGCGGGCGCTGGATACCCCTTTTTTAGGGTTTTTCAAGAGGCGCAGGCGTGAATCCCTTTCCGCATAACGCCCGGCTGTGGTCATGCTCTCATCCCCGGAGCCGTCATCTATGATCAGTAACTCCCAGTCCTCACAGTCCTGGGCTTGAACGCTTTCTATGGCCCGGCCAAGAAAAGGCTCCGCATTGTAAACCGGCATAATAATTGAAACCAGGGGCTTCGGCCGGACAGTTAATTCGTATAAATCATTGATATCCATTTTGGGGAATATATCGCAAGCCCCATCAATTGTACAATCAAAAATTTTCCTGCCATCTTCCAAAAAAGTTCTAAGGGCCTCTGCATAGGAAATTTCGCTGTTTCGTAAATCAGGATAGTCCCAGGATTGTCCGTGCCCAAAATATTGGGGGTGGAAATGGTCAACATCATCGGCTTTTATGGTGGCCTCTTTGTTTTCCTGCCCTTCGATATGCTGGGAAAAGCGATGGTCCATGCCGACA
>PULL01000279.1 GCA_003550945.1 Thioalkalivibrio sp.
GGGAAGTTCTCGTAGCCGTGGACGACCTCCGAGTCCAGCACACTGCCGAGTTCGTCGTGGAGATCAACCTGCAGCCGATCGCTGGGCTCCAGCAGACCGATTCCCGGCAGACGCAGAGTCACCCCTTGAACAGCCACGCACTCCTCGCGTCGGGGCGGATCCAGCAGCACCAGCAGCCTCCCGCGGCCCTCCAGCAGCGGGTCGGATACAAAACGATCCTGCACCCGCGCGGAGGTCGTCGCGAGAACACGGTATTCACCCTCGAACTCCGCCCTCAGTACGGCCGTGAGCAAGGTACCTGCCGGGACGTCCACGTTCCAGACGGCCGACAGAGAACTCGTGGCGTCGCGATCCAGATCAATTGTTTTTGTCCACTGACCGAGTTCGCGCTCCGCGGCCGGGTCCAGCAGCAATAGTTCCAACGGAAGGTTCGCGATTCCCTCATTCCCGTGGTTGGCAACCGCTGCATGCAGGATCAGGTCTTCGCTACGCAGCACCTTGTCCGGAGTAATGGCAAGCGTGCCCGAAAGGCCGGTGCCTGTCTCGGCCGTCGAACGCACTGCGAAAATGGTTTCCGCGAGCGCGGTCACCGAACCGCTGTGGTCGATCACTATCAGCCGGACCCGGTAGTCTCCGGGTGGGGCGGCGCCCAACGGCAAGAGCTCGACCAGTTCCTGGAACCCGCCGGGTGCCAATGCACCCGGGCGCAGCGAAGTGTTCCAGACCTCGGTGCCATGCGGGTCCAGCAACACTATCCTGACCTCGTGGCCGGTGATCTGCAGATTTGGCGCCGTGTTCTCCAGCCTTGCGATCACTTCGACGTTCTCGTGCACGTCGTACGCGGGGCGGTCGACGCCGATACTTGCATCGAGCCCTGCGTCGACCGGCACGCCTACACGAAAGCCAGCGCTTGCCTCAATGCGGCCATCGGTCAGTGGATCGACAAGCGTTGCGATCACCCGATATTCCCCGGCGTAGAGACCGGTGATCGCGAACCCCTCTTCCACGAATTTCCGGATTTCTCCGGGCTGGAAGGGCTGTTGGTCGATGACCGACAGGCTTGCGGCCCGATGCCCCTTGGCGTCCTGGATCTCCCAATCAACCAACGGCACACTCGTCCCGGTTCCCTGGTTCGAGACCTCGAGGGTCACCATCGCGGCGTCGCCAGGGAAATAGAGTTCCCGGTCCAACCCGACATTCAGAGCGAACACCGAAGGCTCTACGTCGACGTCCAGCGGTCCGAGTGCGGTCACGTGTTCCTGCCCGAGCAGGTCGCGATATCGGATCTCGATCGACTCGACCACCTGCCTGGTCTCTCCGGGCCTCGGATCCTCCAGCGTGAGATCGAAAGCCAGGTCGCGGACCTGCCCGACACTGAATGCGTCGAAGTTCCATTCAACCTCGCGGCGCCCGTCGATCTCCTCGATGCGCGTGGGCTCGAATGCAAAACCGTTCGCCTCCAGCCGGACACCGCCGCCCGGCAGCCGCGCGGTCACGCGGACGTCTCGATAATCCGGCTGCGCACCGATGGGCTTACCGCCCACGATCACGCCGTCGAAGGCAAGGCCGCTCTGGAACAGGGTGTCCGACCAGTTCACGACCCCAAATTCGAGTATGTATTGCCCTGTAGCCGGAATCGCGTAGCGCGAATTCACCCAGTCCGTGTGCCCGCAGCCGCTTGCATAACACCGGCCGGAGTCACCCCCCAGCGGCGACCAGCGTGGTCCGCCACCGATAATGTTCACCGTCTCCGGGTCGACCTCCGCCGCGATGTCCGGCATGCCGAATCCAGGAACGATATTGCCGCTGGAACGCGTACGCGCAGTGAACAGCAGCGCGACCGGTTCCAGAGAGGCGTCCAGCAGCCGTGCCCATGCATAGTCGGCAAACCCCGCCCCGTCCGATGTAACGTAATTGAACTGGAATTCCAGCCATTCACCCGCCTCGGCTGCGAAGGGAGCCGATCGAAGGCGCGAGCCATTGGTACCGCCGATGCCCGGCAGTCCCAGGCTCCGCAACGGACTCCCCGTGGTCGCCACCCAACCGTACTGCTCGCCCCCGGCCGGCGCGAGGGTGACCACTCCATCTTCCACGCCCGAACCACAGGAGCCCTCGCAGGTCCATCCCTCCGGGATCCCGTCCTCGAACGTGCCCGCCTCAACCGACACGGCCAGCACAGCGCCGAGCACCCCCGGAAGGCTCCAGCCACCACGCATCCCTTTCATTGGCCATCCTCCATGCCTTCAATCTTGAGTCGGATACGGACCCGTGCATCCTCGAGAGGCGGAACCCTCTCCGGTTCCACACCATGGGAGCCCTCGATTCGTATGTTGGGCGCGATCACGATCTGCCCCGTATGCACCGCGCCCACTGGAACACCCGTCAGCGCCTGAACCTCAAGGGCGTACGTCCCAGCCAGTTCGAACACGTGCTCCAACACCGCCAGTTCCAGGTGCTGCATGGCCGCCGAAGGCGGGAGTTCCAGCCGCACCCCCTGCTCGTGAACGGGATTCCCGGCCGGGTCGCGAAGCATCAGCGAGAACTCGAGCACCGAGTCCACGTTGGAAGCGTTGCGGATCACCGCGGCCAGCGTGACTTCCGCCGTTTCGCCGCGTATCCGCTCCCTTGGCTCGGCCACCAATCCCAGGGAACTGACGAACGCGGTCTCGGCAATGGTGATCCGCACCGCCGCCTCGGCCAGCAGTGTCGTGCCGTCAGCACTCCAGGCTTGAGCACGCACCTCGTACGTCCCAGGCTCGGCATCACCCGTGAACCACGCGAAGTCCTTGAGTACCGAACCACCCGGCGCGACCGGGAACGCACCCCCGCGATCACCATTCGGCCGTGGAACGAGAAAATCTTCGCGAAAACCGTTGTCGAGCCCTGACACCCTCGCGGACAGAATTACCTGCCGCTCCTGATCGGCGCGGTTTTCCAGGCCCACGCTGAAAACGGCCTCCTGGAACGCTCCAACGTTCTGCGCGTGCGCGACGAAGCCGGCAATCCGAACCCCCTCGATCTCCGTGGGTTCCAGCGCAAAGTCCAGTTGGACCCGTCCGGCCTGCTGAAGCATGATCTGGCGGGACCCGCTTCGATACCCTGCGGCACCGGCCCGGACCTCGAAGGAGAGGACCTGGATCTGCTCGATCAGGTACTGGCCCAGGCCATCGGTCTCAACCACGTGGTCATCGACCCGTACCTGTGCCCCGATGACGGGCTGCCCGCTGTATGCATCGATGACACGTCCCTGTACTGTCGTGCCGGCGCTGGCGTTTGGCTGCAACCGCAGGTCACCGAGATCAACCCGAGCTCCCGCCGTAGCCAGAAACCTCACCACCGCGGGTTGGTAGGACGCGTGCAACAGCTCGAGTGCGCTCTCCCCGGCCTTCAGTCCTGAGACCGTGAACATGCCCTGCGCGTCGGAAACTGCGACCGCGCTGTCACCGGACACTCGAACCGCTGCACCCGAGATCGGCTGCAGGCTTACGGCATCCACCACGCGTCCATGTGCCTCCACCGTCGCACCCGGATCGGTGATGGTTTCGCGGCTCAGCGCGGGAGAGAACACCAGTCGGACGCCAGCGCCCGCGGAGGCCGTGGCCCGAACCTCCTGGTACCCCAACGCCGCCACCGACAGTTCGACGGTGCCTGCGGTCACCGGCAACGCGTAAACGCCATCCGCGGCAGCGGTGACGGAGACACTCTCGGACCCCATCTGCGTGATCGTCGCGGCCAGCCCCTGCCCGGTCTCCGCGTCCGTGACCCTCCCCGCGACCAGCGCCGTGCCCGGTTCAAGTCCGATGCTCACCGACCCGAGGTCCAGCAGCAGCCCGGGTGACAGATCGACATCGCGGCTCAGCGCCTGAAATCCGGTCGCTGCCACCCGGAGTGTGTAGTGACCCGGGTTGAGGTCTTCGATCTGGAACTGGCCGTCAGCACCAGACAGCACTGTCACGCCGCCCTCCGTTCCCTCGAGCGTAATGGACGCTCCCGAGACCGGAGCCTCCCCAAGCGCGTCCACGACACGCCCGCGGAGTACACTGGAGGCTCCGCCCGAGAACGCCCCCGCCGCGTCGGCGGCCTGCAACGCGCGCATCGCCAAGGCCGTTGCGTAGACGCTTCCAGCCCAGGATCCGTCCGGTGCCTGGTGACCCCTTAGTCTCTCCAGTGGGGTTTGATAGCGGGCCGGATCAGGGGTGGCCGGAATCAGTGCCAGCAGCGCCTGGGCTTCCTCCCAGGCGGCAAGGGATGGGGTCCTGTCGAGTCCCGATTCGAGATGATCCCGGGCAGCCCCCAGCGGACCCGACAGGCCGAATTCGAATTGGTGGCGCTGTAACGCCTGAATCGCGCGCGCGGTCAAATAGGCGGAGTTCGGACTCGTCCGATTGTGGGCAAATCCCCCCTCGTGTGCCTGCTGGGCCAACACGAACCCGATCGCGGGTTGCAGGATGCTCCGTTCCCGAAAACCCGCGGCGCCGAGTGCCTCGAGCGCATCCAACGTATCCAGCAGGCTGCTCGCCTCACCAGTCCCGGCACCGAAACCGCCGTCAGGGTTCTGTCGCTCAAGCAACCCTGCAAGCAGTTCGTCGACGGAATCTCCCGCAAGCGTCGCCGCCATCAGCCGACGCGGGAGCCACGGGATTCCGGAGCGCGCTTCGTGGTCGACAAACCTACGCGCATCGACCCACTCCGACGATGACGCGTACCCCGGGTACAGCGCCCGAGTGGCTTCAAAGGTCGCGTGATCCGGGGTTGTTTCGTCTGCACCGGCTGAAATCCGGCCATCCTGTTGCTGCTGCTCAAGCAGCCAGACCGCGCCGGCGCCATGCGTCTGTGCAGAGAGTGGAGCGGTGAAAAAAGCGAGGCAGACCGCCATCGCCAGCAGAAATACAGAGCGGCACATCCCGTGCCGGTTCGCATACGGAGCATCCATGCCCGAGTCCCTTGCTGTCATCCCGAGGCGCAGTTTCTAGCACAGCGGAAAACCGGGCTGCAAGTCCTCGAGGAAACCTGGCTCAGGCGTGCCGCTCCGGAACGCGGACGCGAAGCGTGGCCAAAAAAGCGGCGAAGAAGAGCAGAAGGCAGAAAAGAATCGCGTTGGCGAGCCCAAGCCAGAGCTGAAGCAGGCCGATCCCCATCAGGCCAAAAATTGCGGCGGCCTTGGCTGCCAGCCCCCAGAAGCCGAACCAGCGCCCGGCTTCGCTGACCGGCACCGTCAGCGCCACCAACGCCCGCCCTGCCGACTGCGCAGAGCCAAGGCACAGACCGGCCATCGCCCCCACCACCAGAAAGACCTGCTGGGGTTCGATGGGACGATGGAGCCACTCGGTGAGCTGTTCAGAGACCCAGGGCGTGAGAAAAATGCCGAGCACCGCGACCGTCCAGAACAGCAGTGTGAACCGGTAGATGCGCACCGGCCCCAGATGGTCCTGAAGCCAGCCGAAACCCAGCGCGCCGATCGCTGCCGTCACTTGTGTCACAACGAACATCGCCACCCGCGTCGACTCGTCCCAGCGGATCACCTGCGAGCCGTAAATGAACGTGAACGAGATGACGATGTAGATCCCCGCCATCACGAAGAACACGGAAAGGAACAGGTCACGCAAGCCCGGACGCTCACGCAGGGTCACGAGACTGCGGCCGACGCGCCGAAACCCCATGGTCAATTGCAGGCGACGCTGGACGCGGCGCCTCGGGCCGCGTTCGCGCAAAAACAGGAACGTAGGCAGCGCCGCTACCAGAAAGAAGACTGCCGCAAACGGCCCAACCCAGCGTATGCGGTCGAAGTTGTCTGCCGACACGTCACCCAGCAACGCCAGCGCAAACGCGGTCGCGA
>PULL01000177.1 GCA_003550945.1 Thioalkalivibrio sp.
AGGCCTGGGACAGGATGGCCATCGAGTGCTCGGGCAGGATCATGCTGCCCAGCCTGAGCCCACCGCTGACCACATACAGCGCACGCTCGCAGGCACTGGGCAACGTCAGGCGCTGACCCGTCTTGAGTTGCGCCTCCACGTAGAGCGTATCCGCGAAGGTTCTCACCGGCGAGGTCACACCGTAGGCGGAACCCATCATCACCCGGACCGGAACGTCATCGATCGTAGGCGTGGGAATGTCGGCGCTCGGGTAGTGGTGGAACGCCGGCTCGATCTCCTCATCCGCCTCGGGCAGCGCCAGCCAAAGCTGAAGACCGTGCTGCCGGTGGGCGGTGGCGGTGATCTCCGGCCGTTCACGCTCCGAATGCACGATGCCGCGCCCGGCGACCATCAGGTTGATGTCGCCGGGTACGATCGCCTGCAGGCTGCCGAGCGAATCGCGGTGCAAAATCTCGCCTTCGAACAGATAGGTCACGGTCGCGAGGTTGATATGGGGGTGAGGACGTACCGTGATGCCCTGCCCTGGCGGGAAATCGGCCGGCCCCATGTGGTCGAAGAAGATCCACGGGCCGACCATCGCGCGTTTCGCGCTGGGCAGCAGCCTGCGCACCGAGAACCCGCCAAGATCCTTCTCCCGTGGTTGCAGCAGCGCCTCCACTGCCTCTTCGCCTTGCGTCGATCCGCGATCGTGCTCGGCCTGGGGTTCGGGTTTGCGCATCTTCATGTCCGCCTCCAGCGTGGTCCAGGGTCTTGCCGCCTTCTTCGCGTGAGCGCTCAGGGCTGCACCGCGATCATAGCCCAGCCACCCACGGCGTGGGTTGGCCCACTGCGGTGCTGCCCACGACCATGGTCGAGCCAGTCGGTAAACGATCCGGTTTCGGCTCGATGGGCTCAACCGGGCATCTGCCTGCCCTTTCGGGGCATGCTTCGTGCGAACGGGCAAGAAAAAAGCGACCCGGATGAGATCCTGAGTCGCTGTCTCTTTACCATGTTCTTTGGTGGGCGGTACTGGGTTCGAACCAGTGACCCCTGCCGTGTGAAGACAGTGCTCTACCGCTGAGCTAACCGCCCGAGTGGGGTGGCAAAGAGTAAGCTTCGCCGGGATTTCGGTCAAGCGCTTCCAGCGCCGGCAGGCTTCCCGCTCCCAACGTGGGACGATTCCCGCGTGCGCCGGGAACCGTTTCGGTTCCGCTTCCTCCAACCCTCAGGCCAACCACACTGGAACCCCCCCAAGGAAGCGATCATGAGCGACATTACAGCTGCCGAACGTCCTGCCCTGCCACGTTATGCGCTGGTGCACCGCCTGCTGCACTGGCTGATCGCAATCCTCGTGCTGTTGGCGCTCGCGTTCGGGGGCACCATCGGCTTTTTTGGATTCAGCGGCTTGCGCGAAACCTTCGGCGCGGCGGGCACCGATTTCATCTACACCACCCACAAAACCCTAGGTGTGCTGGTTCTCGGCTTCATGGCGCTGCGCCTGGTCACGCGATTCGCTTTCGGCAAGCCTGAATATGCAACGCCACTCCCGGCATCCCAGCGCGTGGCGAGTCAGTTCGTGCACGTGCTGTTCTATGTGCTTCTGCTCGCGATGCCTGTGCTGGGCTGGCTCGCCACCGCGTCGGGCGGGTTCCCGGTGCATCTCTTCCACATCGAACTGCCGGGGCTGATTGGCCGAAACGACGAACTCTCGAAGACCCTGTTCCTCTGGCACCAGTACGTCGGATACGCGCTGATCGCGCTGATCGTGCTGCACGTGGCCGGCGCCCTTTACCACTGGCGCGTCCGCCGCGACGAAGTGATGCAAAGGATGAGTCTGTTCCGCTGAGCGCGGCGGGCGGGCTGGAAAGCGGGATGCCCACGCTGACGGGCTCAGGGATCGGGATAAGCGTCTTCCCAAGTGTTTCCAGCCGCCCGTCGCGTGGGCGCCGACCCCCCCTCCACGGTGCCCCGCCGACGGACTCGAGGCGGACGCAGCCGCGTAACAGGGGCAATGGAGTGAACTGCCCGCGGCCGTGCGACAGGTCGTGCGGCCTGCCATTCCAGTTCCTGCAGCGTGGCGAGTGCCGAACTCGGTTCCAGTTCGGAAGGGGCGAGCAGCAGCCCCCGATCGCGCAGCCAGCGGCCCACCGCCCGGTTCCCGCTGCCGCGAACGAGTGCCGGTGCCAGCAGCAGGCCCGCGAGTACGGGTGACAGCCACCAGAAGAAGCCCGGCGCCCAGGTAGCCACCAACAGTCCCCAGACGACGGCAACCAACACCAGCGGCCAGGTGCGCAGCCAGCTTTCGGACCAGGAAACCAGGCGCCCATCACGTGGCTGCGCGGCCCAGGCGACATTACGCCCGAACACCACGGCGGCAACGAAAAGGCTGTGGAATGCCATCATCAGGGGGGCGATGAGCACCGAGAACACGGTCTCGAGCAGCCCGCCGGTCACCAACCGCCGGGGCCCGCCGAAGGGCCTCGATCCCTGAGACAGCGCCAGCGCGATGCCGAGCATCTTGGGAAGCAGCAGCAGCACTAGCGTCGCGCCCAGCAGCGCGTATGCGACCGGTGCGTTCATCGCAAATCCGGGCGTCACCGAATTCAAGCCGGGTTCGGCGCTGCCGGACGCGGCAACGGCCGCCGCGGTGGCGGTCCCGAGCATCAGCAGCCAGAAAAGCGACGCCAGATAGGCCAATGCCCCGAACAGGAAATGCATGCGGCTGATCAGGTGCAGCCCCGGTGTGCCCAGCAGGCGCAGGTGCTGCAGGTTGCCCTGCGACCAGCGCCGGTCGCGGCGCGCGTAGTCGACGATATTGTCCGGCAGTTCCTCGTAGCTTCCCGAAAGACCCGGCAGCAGCCAGACGTCCCAACCCCCGCGGCGCATCAGCGCCGCCTCGACAAAGTCATGGCTCAGGATCTCGCCGCCCAGCGGTGGGCGACCCGGCAGCACGGGCAGATCGCAGTGCTCGACGAACGGCCGGACACGAATGATCGCGTTGTGCCCCCAGTAGTTGCCGGCATTGCCCTGCCAGAAGCTCAGCCCCGTGGCCAGCATCGGCCCGTGCAGCGCGTTGGCGAACTGCTGGAAGCGCCCGAACAGCGACTCCTGTCGCACCGGTAGAGGCATGGTCTGGATCAGGCCCGTACCGGGATTGGCATCCATCAGCCGCACCAGCTCGACCAGTGTCGAGCCTTCCATCACGCTGTCGGCATCCAGCACGATCATGTAGTCGTAGCGGCCGCCCCAGCGCTGGCAGAAATCGGCAATGTTGCCGGCCTTGCGCCCGCGGTTCTGGGCACGCCTGCGGTAGTGGGTTCGGAACGGTGCCGGCAGTCGGCCCTGCAGCGCCCAGACCGCGCGCTCCTCGCGTGGAATCACTTCCGGGTCGTTGCTGTCGCTGAGCAGGAACAGGTCGAAGGCCTCCGCCTGGCCGGTACGCAGCAGCGAGAGACAGGTCGCCTCCACGCCCTGTATCACCCGTTGCGGCTCTTCGTTGTAGATCGGCATCACGATGGCGGTTCGCCGCCTGGCCAGGCGCGGTGCAGCCGAATCGACAGCAACCGGGACCGGACGCAGACTCAACGGATCCCTGCGCAGAACCTGGAGCAGGAAGCCAGCCGCAGCCGTCCAGAAAGAAATCGCGATCCAGGTGAAGGTGATCAGGAACAGGACCAGGATCACCCACAGCAACGGGCCCATACCGGCAGACTGCAGGATATGCGCCATCATCGCCGCCCCCGGGACGACGGTACCCGAGACCAGGGCGAGGAACAGCCCGCGGCGGACCGACGCGCCCGGTGCACGCAGTCTTCGGTCCGGGCCCGCCTCCGCGACGTCGCGCGGCCGGCTTCCCTCGAGTACTGCCTCAGAGTTCATCGGGGTACCACACGTGATTCCAGGTCTCCGTGATGGGGCGTCCATCCAGGGTCAGTACCAGGCGAAGATCCGCCGGCCGCAGCCCGTCGGGCTTCAGCAGGAAGGTCGCGCGCCATCCCTCGCCGCCCGGCAGCCGGCGCACGCCGACATCGTCAACCGATCCCGAACTCGTGTCCAGCCGGACGCCGACGGCGGCATCCGGCCCGAGCCGCTCCAGCGCACCACCGGCAAAGTCCACGATGTACCGGCGCAGGCTGCGCGGGGGCGGGTCGGCAACACCCGGAACCGCGCCCCAGCCGCTGCGAGTGCGGACCACGCGGGCGGGGGGCTCACCCGGCGGAATGTCGTCGAAGACGATCAGCCGGTAACGGTAATGGCGCCTATCCCCGGCCGAAAACGGGCGATCGCCGACCCAGTACGCGACGATATTGTCGTGGGTTTCGTCCGGCGTGGGAATTTCCACCAGTTCCACCCCACCGGAATCCCAGTCGCCACCTGTCGGCATCACCCACTGGCTGGGCCGGCGATGGTACTTGGCCTCCAGATCCAGGTACTGCGCGAAGTCCCTGTTGCGCTGGACCAGTCCGAAACCGCGCGGGTCCTGGTCGCGCAGGGACACCACCCGCACTACCGTCGGGTTGGCGAGCGGACGCCAGATCCACTCCCCCGCCCCCGTCTGCATCTGCAGGCCCTCGGAGTCGTGTGCGCGCGGCCGGAAATCGTCTTGACCCCGCACGCTGGCTTCGCCGAAGAAATACATGCTGGTCAGGGGCGCGACGCCCAGCTTGCCCACATCGGCACGGGCAAACAGATGCTTTTCGACGTCCACGTGCACGGCGTCTTCCGCCCTGAGATCGAAACGGTAGGCGCCGCTCACGGAGGGGCTGTCGAGCAGCGCGAGGATGGTGATGTTCTGATCCTCGGGCTCGGGGCGCACCAGCCAGAACTCGCGGAACACCGGAAATTCCTCGCCTTCCGGCGACGCGGTGTCGATCGCAAGACCGCGAGTGGAGAGACCATAAACCTGACCGGGCCCGACGAGGCGGAAATAGGATGCCCCCAGAAACACCGCCACCTCGTCCTTGTGATCCGGCGTATTCAGCGGGTAATGCAGGCGGAAACCCGCGAAACCCGCGGTATCACCGCCCTTGCCCTCAAGTACCGAGGCCTCCGCGTCGTACCGGAACAGGTCCTGTTCGAACGGGATCGGGCGCACGGTGCCTTGCTCCAGCGTGTGCATCACCACGGGGTGCGGAAACAGGAAGCCGGGATGGAAGAATTGCACCTCGAAACGCGCTTCGTCCCGCCAGAGCGCGCGCTCTGGCCGAAATCGAATCGCACGGTACTGGTCGTAGGTGATGTCGCGCAGTGCCTCGGGCAGGCCTGCCACCGGTGGCTCGAAGGCTGTGGCCGCACGCTGCGCCGCCAGCTCCGTGACCTGCTCGAACAGCGAGTCGGCGGTCCAGCCGACATCCGCGGCGGCTGCCACCGGCAGCCACCCGAAACACAGTAGCGCTCCGATTCCAAACCGGCGCGCCCGTCGCCACATGTCCTCCATGGCGAATTCCGAACGGTCCATGATCCCCCCTCCCGCCGCGTCACGCGTACATAACCGCGTGGGACAACTTTCACGGCTGGAAGTTGTCTCCGCCTGGACCCCGGCCCCACCACCGGAACCGTGTTTCGGCGAGGGTACACAGAGGGCCTGTGAGCTTTCGTGAGGGCATGTGACCGAAGCCCGAGAACCGATTACATTCCCCAGCAACGGCACAGCGCGACGCCGCCGGTCCCACTTCCTCGCGCCGCCGTGGGCACCCCCAGCGCCCCTGGCCACCCGAAGGGCGGCGGGGGCGGGAGATCGGATGCAACCAACGCGGTTTTCGAACTCACGACCTGGAGCAAGCCATGACGTCAGAACGTATCCGCCGCCTTCTGGAA